>ONXE01000021.1 GCA_900321775.1 uncultured Bacteroidales bacterium | reverse complement strand
AGCATTTCCACCGGATACGGAGCTATCTCCGAGTCACGGAACCAGGCGCGGAAAGGCTGTGAGACTGCAAAGTCCTGATGCGAGAACCCGCTACCTTCACCTTCTACATACACATCCTCCAGCGCCATCACATATGTGCTGCCGGAGAACTTATAGTGGTTGCCGCACCTGGACGATACCTTGCTCGGCTCAATCGTTGCGTTTTCACCGATGAAGAGCAGTACGGAGTCTGCCGCACTCTGACGGTCGCCGATGAACAGGTACGGCGTGTTGGCTTCCAGACTGTAATAAACACCCGTGAACACTACGTCGCCCGGCACTTCGTACTCGAACGAGAGCAGTCCGCCCGGCACCTGAGGCACGTCGAAGGGTAGGTAGATGGTGCTGGCGCCCATGCGGTACGGACGTTTGTAACGGATACTCGTTGCGGTGAACTCGATAGGCGTATAGAATGCATAGCCGTCCACGAGCGTGATGCTGTCGGCGTGGCCGTCCCGTATGACGTTCCGGAGTCCAGCAGCCCAGGGAAGCGTCACCGTGTCGTTCAGCACATACACGCAGTTGGGGTTGCTGCTCGGGATGAAACAGCTCACCGAGTCCGCATCGGTCAGCAGGCTGAAGTCCACGAAGGTCGCATCGCCCAGGTTCAGCGTGTCGCGGAGGAGATGCAGCGTCGGACGGCCTTCCGCGTCGTACACTTCGTAGCCGGCATTCATACAGTAGTAATCACTCGCCGTAACATCCCACACGTAACCGTCCGTCGTTTCGCGATAGATGTAGGTGGCCAGGTAATACCAGGCACCTGCAACCAGATCGGCCTCGTCGATGTCAATCACAAGGGAATCCGCCGAGGGAACGCGCCTGTAACAGTTCAATGTGTAGCGATTCCACGCCGTTCCTCCGGGCAGATACTCCATCAAATACAGCCATATATAGCCGTAGTACGTCGTGTCCACCGACGGATTCGAACAGGTGAACGTAGCCTGCAGACGCCCGCCGTACAGGCTGTTACCCTCGGTGTTGTGGATGGCAATGTTCGCATTCAGCGGCACTTGCCCCGAGATCTCGCCTGCACTTTGAATCGTGATGACCGTATCGCGTCCGACGGGCTCCCAACCCGTACCCAGCGCCAGCGTGTCGTTGCCTGCGGCCGTCGGAACATACGTGAAGACGACATCACGCGTCCCATGGGCAGGGATATCGGCTTGGAATCCCATGGTTTCCCAGCCGTTCACGTACAGAATCAGGTCGCCGCTGTAGTCCGCATCGCCACCCGTCACATGCGCCGTCACGGTGAGTCGGCTGCCCACTTGCTGATTGCCTTCCACCGAGAACGTGGCATCCACCGGAATGAAATTCGCGGGGTGCGTCGTCGTGGTCGTGTCGTGGCCGTTCGTCACGGTCAGGGTGATCGGCTGTGCCTCCCAGTCCATGCACTCCAGCCACTCGGTCTCGCCGGTCATACGGCTGAACAACTTGACTTGATAGGTGCCGTCAGCGATGCTGTCGTCATAGAACGCATAGGCCAGGTACTTGCCTTGCAGATATTGTATTGTTACATACGCCTCACGGGTCCACAAGTCGCTATAGAGCGTGCCGTCCGGATTGTAGAGGCGCAGGTTCAAATCGAATGAGTTCGTGCCGGGCGTGTACGAACGGACCAGGAAATAGGTAAGTTGATGCCCCTCATACATTTCGAGGTCTATCTCTTCCAGTATCAGGCCGTAGTTCTTGCCTGTCGGTTGCGTACTCGGCTGAATACCAATCGTTACGCGCTCACTCATACTAAAACCGTCATCCGTCGAACTGCCGCCTGCGCCCTGATCGTACGGGTTCGGGTCCACCAAACGGAAATATCCGTCACTGGTGCCCGACCAGCCCCAGTTGAAGTGGAAATAGTCGTCGGTGTCGTAGCCGTCGCAGACAAACGCATGCCCGCCGCCAGCGGCCTCACTGCTGTAGCATACAGGACGACCTTCGGCCAACTCGTTGTAGAGCAGGCTGACCCACTGCGCATAAGAGTAATGCTCGCGGTACACGTATTGCACGCCCGGGTCGTAGTCGAAATAGGTCTTGAACGCGTAGGATATGCCTATCGAAGAGGTTTCACCGTAACTGAAGTCATAGTGCATCTGTGTTGCTTTACCACAGTATTCCATCAGCTTG
Organism: uncultured Bacteroidales bacterium; assembly: GCA_900321775.1. Lineage (GTDB taxonomy): Bacteria > Bacteroidota > Bacteroidia > Bacteroidales > Paludibacteraceae > Colicola. The sequence continues at coordinate 12,932 of ONXE01000021.1, read as the reverse complement.
GCGACTGCATTCTTCTGTGTTTCGCTCTCGCCGCCGGTGTAGGTCGGCAGCATGTTCGCCCAGTCGAAGGTCGTGGCCGGTACCGGACCGACGGTGTCGTTCGGGTTGTAAGGAGGACGGTAACCCGGTATAGGCTGGCAAGCCGCCTGAGGCCAGTTCCAGTATTTCATCATCTGCGCCATGGCCGTCGCCACGCAACCCGTCGGCACGTTTTTGGTTGTGTCGCTGTAAAGCGGGGTAAACAGGTTGTACGGCTCGTACTGGTCCCACTTCGTCTGAATCAGCGGAGCAATAGGCGCCCGCACGGTGCGACGGACGATGACAGGCGTCCGTGCCGGAGAGGCTGCTGCGTAGCAGTCGAGCATATACTGCAGTCCGTCGGGCAGGTTGTTGAGGTCGATGTCTCCCTGGTCGGCGTAGCCGAGGATGGGATCGAGGTTGTCATCTCCGCTTACGACCACAAAACCGCCGTCGTTTTCCACGTTGAACGCATAGTACGGGGCGGTGGATTCAGTTTCCATTCCGCGGCGGGCAGGAGCCATGGTGAGGGACGAGAATCCTTTTCCCCGACCGGCGAGGAAGGCCTGCGCCTGTTGCATGGCTTCGAATTCGGAAACCGGAGCGGCCACAGCGAACAGGGTCGCAAGGGAGAGGGCCAAAAGGGTAACAAATCTTCTACGCATAGGTCTTACTATTAATAGATGATAGGCCAAAACTCAACCCACCACGCATTTGTACCCTTAAAAAGGTAGGCTTCCGTCCGGCCGTCAGGTGACACATACTCACTGCGGGCTTTTGCATTCGTTTTCTCACGAATCTTGTAGCCTTGCTTGAGCAATGCGTCCATTGCTTTCTCGATGGAAATTTCCTTGTTCCAGCAGTAGCACATCGCACAGAACATGTTCTGACCGTTCTGGGTCTCATATAGGTATTGCTCGGTGAGTCTGTACTCTTCCGAAACCCAGTACCACTTGTGCCAGCCCTCATAAGTCTCCCAGTACTCCAGCGAGTCGTTACCGTCTTTGTACCAGGGTTTGGCCTTCATGTGCGCCTCCACATCGGCAAGACTGCAACCCCATTCCAACAGCGGGTCAAAAGACAACTCCTTCACTTCCGGCTTGTTGTTGCAAGCCGTAAAAACCATCATCATGCAGCATGCAGCTGCGATAAACAAAATAATCTTTCTCATTACCTTATTATTATTGATTCATTGCTATTTTCTTTGCTTGGCGATTGCCTACCTTGACCAGGTAGATACCGTTCGGGAGCGCTTCGTTACGGACACTGCGGCCGGCCACGTCATAGATCAGCACGGTCTCATTCTCCGCACCTTCCACCACGATACGGCCGCCTTCGGCATAGATACGGATGCCGTCGGAGGCATCCAGTTCTTCGATGCCGGTGCCGGTGCAGCTCTCAACGATACTCTGGAACAGGCCCCAAACCTCGTGCTGACGGTAGGTGTCGGCACTGCCGCAGGGGACGATGAGCGTGGCGGTGTACTGGCTGAAGGTGGGGTAGCCTTCTTCCTCGTCGAGCGTGGGTGGAACGGTACACTCCAGGACGAGCGTGTCTACCGGCGAATTGTCGATGATATTGTTTTCGATAGTGGTGACGCTGGCAGGCAAGGTGATCTTGTGCAGACGGGGACAGTCGGAGAATACCCAACTTTCGATGGTCTTTACATTCGACGGCACGACAATAGTCTCTATATTGGTGCCACTGAGCAGTAACGCGCTCAGCGTCTCCAAGCTCTCGGGCAGATGCACATAGGTGAGACTACGGCAATCCATCAGGACGCCGCTGCCAAGATTGCGCAGGCTGTCGGGGAATATGATGCTGTCGAGATGAACATCCTCACGGAAGACGTTGCCATCGATCCTCTCGAGCGTCGAGGGCAGGTCAATACGCTGCAGACTGGTGTCCCGCATGAAGGCTTCGTAACCGATGTAGCGCAGACCTTCGGGCAGGGTGATATGTTCGAGCGCGCTGCAATAGTAGAACGCCAACATGACTATGCTGTCGAGCCCTTCGTGGAAGGTCACCGTCTGCAATCCACGGCAGTTGTAGAAGGCTCCCGTGCCGAGCAGTCGGACGCTGGCAGGGATGTCTATCGTCTGCAGCGCTCTGCAGACCTGGAAGCAACCGTATGGGATGCGGGTCACACCGTCGGGAATGTTGACCGACTGCATGGCGTCGCAGCAGGCAAAGGCATTGCGGCCGAGAGCGGTGACGGAGGCCGGCAGCACCATGGAGGTCACCCCGCCACACACGTAGAAGGCTTTGTCATCCACGGCGGTGACAGCGTGCATCGAGCCGAGGTAGGGTACCGAGTCGGGAATCACGACGGCCCCCGACGGCTTGGTGTAGCCGACCCAGCCGGTAGTGTCGCTGTCGTTTGTGCTGACGGGGTATCTCGGCGGCACCACGGAAGCGTTGCCCAACGAGTCGACCACATAGTAGAGCGTATTGCCCTGATGGGTATAGGGGAAGACCTCGGTGATGTGCTGGAAGAGGCCCCAGTAGGGATGTTGGCGGTAGGCCGCGGTGGCCCCTTGGGGTACGAAGAGGTGGGTGTGGTAATCGTCCAGGATACTGTCGGCTGCGGTTGCGGCGGGCGGCACGCTGCCACGGAACACCAGCTCGTCCATCTGCGGGTTGCCGTAGAAGGCGTAGGGGCCGATGCTGTCGATGCTGGCGGGCAGGATCAGCTTGCGCAGGCTCGGGCAATAGACAAAGGCTGACTCTCCAATCGTCGTGATGCCCTCGCCGAGGGTCACGTCCTCCAGCGAGGAGCAACCCCAGAACACCTGATCGGGTATCTTCACCATCGTTCCCGGCAAGGAAACGGTGGTGAGTCTCTCGTTTTCGGAGTAGGCCAACAAGCCCATTGTGGTGAAGCCCTCGGGCAGGATGAGGCTGCTCGACAGCCGGCGGTCAAAATAGAAGGCGAAACTGTCTATCACCTGCAGCGTGGAGGGGTAGTTGATCCAGGTCAGGTCGCGGCACTCCAGGAAGGCGGCATAGCCTATCCTCTCCAAGCCCTCGTTCAAGATGGCCCATGAGAGACTGCTGCACCTATAGAAAGCATGGCGGTCGATGGTGCGCAGACTGACGGGGAAGTTAACCTCCGCCAGCAGAGTATCCTGACCAAAACACCCTCTGGGGATTTCGGTGAGGCCCTCGGGGAGGGTGACGGAGGTGAGGCCGTAGCACTGGTAGAAAGCATACTCGCCGAGGGTGCGCAGACTGTCGGAAAGGCTGACTGTCCGGAGCGCATAGCATCTGTGGAAAGCATAGTCGCCGATGGTGGTAAGTCCTGCGGGGAAATTCACCTCCGCCAGCGTGGAATCCCTGTAAAAGCATTGGTTGTGGATTTCGGTGACGCCCGCGGGGATGGTGAAGGAGGTAAGGCTGTAGCACCTGCCGAAAGCATATGAGCCGATGGCAGTGATGCTGTCGGGCAGCGTAAACGAGGTGACATCATAGCAGCGGTAGAAGGCATCGCCGGCCACCTGCTTTACGGCGTACATCGTGCCGCCAAAGGGCACCGAGTCGGGCACCACTACGGCCCCCGTCGGCTTCTGGTAGCCGAACCACGGATCATCGGTTGTCTTGTCGTAGGTCGGCCACATCGGGGCCACCAGCATCGCGTTGTTCGTCGAGTCGATGATGTAATAGAGCGTCTGACCCTGGTAGGTGTAGGAGAAGACAGTATCCGGCGACGCAATCACCTGCGAGGCCCGACGCGGAGCAACCCTGCGTTCCGGCGCACGATCAGGACCGGCAACCTGCTGCTCCTGCCGTTGCTGCTCCAGAAACAGCTGCGTAGTCCACGCGAACTTGGGGTTTTGCCGCGCCTGCAGTACAGTGCATGTTGCCAGCAGCAGCAGGGTGACCGCCGCCCGCATGATAATGCTTGTTGTTCTGATGTTCATATCGTGATTGTTTTAGTTATCTTTCTCGCATGTATGTTACTCTTCGATTATGGGCCAAAACTCAACCCACCAACCATCTTCGTCCAGGCACAAGTAGACTTCCGTCCGGCCGTCAGTCGACACATACTCGCTGCGGACAGCGGGATCATCTTGGGTTGTTTTCTCACGAACCGTGTAGCCTTGCTTCAACAACGCTTCCTGAGCTTTCTCGATGTTGATTTCCTTGTTCCAGCAGAAGCACATTGCACCGAACATGTTATTACCGCGCTTGGTCTCAAATAGGTATTGCTCGGTGAGTCTGTACTCTTCCGAAACCCAGTACCACTTGTGCCAGCCCTCGTAGAAATCCCAGTAATCCAGCGAGTCGTTACCGTCTTTGTACCAGGGCTTGGCCTTTATGTGTGCCTCCACATCGGCAAGACTGCAACCCCACTCCAACAGCGGGTCAAAGGACAGTTCCTTCACTTCAGGCTTGTTGTTGCACGCCGTAAAAATCATCATCAGGCAGCAGAACGCTGCGAACATCAAACTAATCTTTTTCATTGTTGTATTTGTTATTATTCAATAGATATTTTCTTTGCTTGGCGGTTGCCGACCCGGACGAGGTAGATACCGGTCGGGAGCGCCTCGTTACGGACGCTGCGGCCGGCCACGTCATAGATCAGCACGGTCTCATTCTCCGCACCCTCCACCGTGATACGGCCGCCTTCGGCCCAGATGCTGATGCCGTCGGAGGCATCCAGTTCTTCGATGCCGGTGCAGCTCTCAACGATATTCTGGAACAGACCCCAAACCACGTGCTGACGGTAGGCTGGAGCCGCACCGCAGGGGACGATGAGTGTGGTATGATAATCGGGGAAGACGTCTATGCCGATGACGGGCGGCACACTGCCACGGAACACCAAAGTGTCCAGTTGGGTCTCCTCGTTGAAGACATAGTCGCAGATAGTGTCAATGGTGGAGGGCAGAATCAGTTTGTGCAGGCTCATGCAATGGTCGAAGGCAGCCCGTTTGATTTTCGTGATACCTTCGCACAAGGTAACGTCGGCCAGCGATGTACAACTCCAGAAGGCCCAGCCGCCTACCTCCTTCAATGTACTGGGCAGGTAGGCCGTGGTGAGGCTCACGTTCAGCGTAAAGGCTTCCGTTCCCAACATTTTGAATCCCTCGGGCAGGATGAGCGGGGTGCGCAGCATGCTGTCGAGTTGGAAGGCAAAGCTGTCTATCACCTGCAGCGTGGAGGGGTAGTTGATCGTCTCCAGCTTGTAGCAATCCGAGAAAGCACAGGTAGCGATGGTGTCCACGCCCTCGCCGAGTTGAACGTGCCGGAGATTGCCGCATTGCCCGAACGCCCAATCCGAGATCGTGCCCACGCTACCGGGGATGGATACCGACGCGAGGGAATTGCATCCCAGAAAGGCGCCATTGCGGATGGCGGTCAGGCTTTCGGGGAGGTTGACGGACGCGAGGCTGGCACATTCTCTGAACGCATCCTCGCTTATGACGGAAAGGCCCGTCGGCAGGTTCACGGCAGCCAATGCGCTGTCACCGCTGAAACAAGCCCAGGGGATGTCGCGGATGCCCTCGGGTAGCGTCACCGACTGCAAGCCGGTACAATGGTAGAAGCTCCCGATGCCGAGGTCAACGACACTGTCGGGGATGACCACCGAGGGAAGCCTCGTGCAGCCCTGAAAACTCTGCTGGCCGATGACGCGAAGGGTGGACGGCAAGGTGAGGGCGGTGATGGAGTCGCAATACTTCAGTGCGTGCGGCGCAGTGCTCGTCACAGCATGGTAGCTGCCGCCGAAGGGCACCGAGTCGGGAATCACGACCGCGCCCTGCGGCTTGGCGTACCCCCACCACGATTCGATGCGTGTCGTATCGGCATGTACGTCGGGGTACATCGGCGCCACCAGCATCGCGTTGTTCGTCGAGTCGATGATGTAATAGAGCGTCTGACCCTGGTAGGTGTAGGAGAAGACAGTATCCTGCGCCTTCGCGCCCACCGCCGCCATCGCGAGGACGGCTACAAACGTCATCAAAATCTTTTTCATTACCTTATTCATTTATTGTATATATTCTAACGCTATTCCCAAATGCTGCGGTTTCCGGGAGCGCGGACGGTGCCGTGACCCGGGCCTCCAAGGTTGATACCGCTATTACTGTTGATGGTAGCCACGCTCGTGGCAATCATGTCGTTTCCTTGAATCTGAATGACGCAGAGTGTCGGTATGCTATATTTCTTCATATCTTGACTGATTAGGGGTTAATGGTTACTGATTTTACGTCCCAGCACATCGTACACTATCCCGTCGCGGAGGATGTAGAGGACGCCGTCCCTCAGCACCTTCTCACCGCGACCTTTGACCTTTGACTTTTGACCTTCGACTATTTCCACGTCCGTTGTGATGGCGGGGGCGTTGTTGTTGAAGTTGAGGATGATACGGTCAGGAGCCTGTGCTGTGCTTTCCAATTCGAAGTAGGCTCGGCAGGCACCTATAGTGGGGTACACTGACGGGTCGTTGGGGTCGGGTTGCGGCCAGAAGAGCGAGTTGTCTGCGCCCATCAGGAGTATGTTCGGGTTGCTCTGCGGGAACGGGATGGCATCGTACGTACCTTTGAAAGCGCCGCCCGGGAAGAGCACGTCGTGCAGGGTGGCATCGGTGATGCTGACGCCGCGGAAGACGGGGTCATATAACTCATAATCGTAATTCCCCCATCGAACGAGATAGGGCTTGCCGGCCGTCATCGTGGTCACGGGGTTGAAGTTGAGTGTCAGCGTCGTACCGTTGAGGCCCGAGGTGGCAGCATCCAGTTCCATGATAGTAGCATCGAACAGATCGCTCATCTCATCGGAAGGGTTCAGGTCGAACGGCAGGCATAGGGTAATCCAGGCGCTGTCCATATAAAAGATGCGGTCCTGCAGAGTGACATCGTATATCTTGCCTGTAGCAGAAGCCGCGGAGATGGAATCCGTGTTCTCATCACCGTCGTCATCGATGGTGAGTGCTGCGTAGTGCGAACGGATATACTGGATTCCCGCAAGGGCGTCAATCTTGCCCTGCCCGAAATGGGTGGCATTGGCGCCCGCAGTCCAACTGTCGTGGATGGCGGTCTGCTGCATGATATGCTTCACCTCGTTGACGGTGAGGGTCTTGCCTACTTCCTGCGCGGCCTGCAACCACAGAGCCACGATACCCGAGGCTACGGGCGTAGCCATCGACGTACCCTGCATCACGCCGTAGGGGTTGACGGTGTCATTGACCAACAATCGGTTCTTCGTACCATCGAAATAACTGCCCTCGCCCTGCGTATGGTAGGGACTCACGGCCGCTGCGACCATCGAACCCGGTGCTGTTATCCAAGGATAAGACAGACCTGACGGACTCTCGGCCGCCGTGGCATAACCCGAGAAATAACCTATGTCGCCCACTGTGTACCTTTCATCCATCGACTGAACGGAGTCCTCCCAATTGACCCATTGTTTCCTTGATACGTAGGCACCTACGGAGATGGCGTCAGGTATGACGGCCTCGTCGCTGACGGACATGTCGTCGTTGCCTGCCATCCAATTGTGGCCGGGGGTGGTCAAAAAGTTGGTGAAGTAGGTATTATCGCCGCTCCACATTCTGACGTCCACACTACCATTGGCGGGGGAATACTCAACAGCCAGCGAGTAGTCTTCGTTGTCAGGAGCCAGAGAACGCAAGCCGCTGGTTGTGACGTAGGAGCAGACATTGTCGCCGACTCTGTAAAAATACGGGATTATTTGGCCTTCATAGTACGTCTCCAGTCCGGGGAATAAGTCCTGGCTATTTTCGGTAACGAGCCACGAGGCCTTGACGGCGCCTGTGTGATCCAGCACGTAAAGGGTGAGGTTCAAAATGCTATCCGACCAAGCGTTGCATAGCACGCCGCTATACGATTGTCCACCGGTTTTTAGTGTGCGAATGATGGTGCACAGCGGATCGGCCTCACACGCTGCAGCTTTTCTCACATAGACTCCACCCGGCTCGGCGTCTGTGCCCCTTCCGGCGTTGTTGCCCGCGGCGAAGAGGATGATGTTGTTGGGGAATAGGTTGCCAAACAATTCCGATATATAATAGGAAAAACTGCCTGAGCCATCTCGCGGGCCAACGCATCCTCCCCAACTGTTGCTCACCACCAACGGTTTGCCCAGCGAGTAGGCATAATACCTCATCTCAATCATAGCCTCAACTAAGTTGGAGGCCATGAGATACTTCACTCCGGCCAGGAACAGTTCCGCCCCTGGCGCCATACCGCCATACGTGGCATTGGCATGGTCGTCTGTAACCGTGACCGTGAAGTGGGTGTCGTCGGTTTTGTTCACCATGACACTCGAGCCGCCTGCGGTGGAAGCGGTATGGGTGCCATGATCCTCTGAGTCGTCATCGGTAGTGATGGCGGCTATCTCTGCGGGGTCGGCGTATAGATGAGCGTTGCCGTTTTCGTCCGACACATACGCACGAACGATACGGCTGTTGCCGTCCTTGTCCTTGAAGGCGATGTGCTGGAAGTCGATGCCGGTGTCGATGATACCTAACACCACGCCCGAGCCGTCGTATTTGGTGCTCAGTCCGGCATCACGGGCACTCTGCGATAGCGTCAGCAGGTCCTCCACATGGGTCAGGTCACGGGCGATATCGGTCATCGGTTGCATCAACCGGTCCACATCTATCCGGGTCACGTTGTCGATGGCGGCCAGCGCTGACAGGCTATCCACAGGCACTTTGGCTATGACGATCTCCATCCCGCGGTAGCGGTCTTTCACCCGCACACCCAGCGCCTCCACTGCACTCAGGTCGGTCGGGTCGGCCAACGAAAGGAAACAGGTGATATACGCCGCTCCATCGATGGTGTCGGGGCTGGCAATGTATCGATTTACGGGGGTTGAACGGCGGTCGGTAGTCCGTCCCGGCGCTTTAGCCGCCTCCGTACGCGCGGCTTGCTCATGAAGGAACATCTGCGTCGTTGCAGAGAATTTCATGTTCGTCTTCTTCGCCTGCAGTACGGCGCAAGTGCTCAGTAGCAGCAGTGTGACCGCTGCTCGCATAACCAAGTTTGTTCTACTCATAAACTATACGTCTAAATCTCAAAACCGCAGGGTACGCCCCCGCGGTTTTGAAGGAAATAATTGTGGAAATTACTCTACCGGTTTCGGATATATCCAGGCGCCAAGCACTCTGGTCTCATCATTAGGATTCTTTTTGGATGCCACGATGGAATACTCCACATAGAAATCGTTGGGGTAATCGAGGAATTCTCTCACCTCATCGTGGGACAGTTTAGCAGCCTGCTCGTTGAAGAAAGCAACAGCCTTGGCATCACAGTCCTTCTGACTTTTGCCTTCGAAAATCTGGACGCCTTCATCCCCCTCAAAAGGCACACCCTTCTCACGAAGGTATTCGCAGAAGTAGAGGAAATCATCGCCGGAAGCCTTCATCTCGTGAATACCGATACCATAAGCGGCCTGCATGTGTACTTCGTTGCAGGAATTCAGAACCAAAGCTGCACAAACACAGCTAATAGCGGCAAGGAATAAATAAATCTTTTTCATAAACTAATTTAATTATTTAATTATTTGCTTGTTTCCAAATGTCGCTTTACCCAATCTTCGTACCCGGCTGCAAAGGTACTACAAAGTATTGACATGACCAAATATTTTGGCAAAAAAATACCAAACAAGTGCATTTTTGCCCGAAATGGCCCGCCTTGAGGGGTCGGAATAGTGAATTTCTTGAACGAATAAGCGAATTCGTTCTTCGATCTGTAACGTCACGCGCACCGTCCACACGCACGCGCAGCGATAACCCATAGGGTGGTACCCCTTGCGGGATAGCGACGGATTACCGATTACCACTCGTAGGAGCCGTCGTAGTCGCGGAAGCGGTCAGCGGCGCCGACAAAGGTCTCGTCGTAGAAGAAACTATAATTAGAAACGTTGAGTATGTCTGTTGTGCAAATCTCTTTGCCGATGTGTAGCACCCGAAGTTCGGGGGAAATATATGATTTCATAACAATACTAATTAACAATTAACAATTAATAATTAACAATTAATATTTTCCGACCGAGGGCGTCGTAGAGGAGGCCATCGTAGAGGATGTAAAGAACTCCGTCGCGGATGAACTTCTCGCCACGATCTTTGACCTTTGACTTTTGACCTTCGACTGTCTGCAATTCGGTGGCGGTGTGGTTCTCCTGTTCGATGCGGATGGCGGAAGGAGCCTGCTGCGGGGAGGCAGCGGTCTGGAAGAACGCTTTCCCTGCGGGGAAGTATTCGCCCGTGTAAGGCATAAACACGCTTGCGTTCTTGTTGAAGGCATAGAGGGTGTTGGTCTCTTCCTCCTTCAGCGACTCCGTGGTTACTCGCTTGGGCGTACCCTCCAGGATGTTACCCTCCATGTTGGCGGTAGGTGTTTCATTGGAGTAAGAGATAGCAGCCGTACCCTCTGCCGTACCTTTCAGGATGACGGCGGAGTTAGCAGGAATAACCCCTTCGAGTGCAGTAAGCACCAGCGCATCGCCTTCCTGATTGAGCGCCGCCTTGTACACAGTGGCACCCGGGACGGTGAAGGCTTCCGTGCCATAGAACGTAGCATATTCCGACGAACCGAAGGACACCTGACTCGGGGTAACCTCGCTAACTCTGAAATTACCAATTTCCAGGAAGTATTGGTCATAAGCCGTGTACTGAATCGCCACATACTTCGTACCGGCAGGACAAATCATGCTATATAGATCGTCATTGGGGTCGTTCGTCCTAACTTCCGCACTCCAAGTAAAGCTATTTACATCCTTATCAGTAGAGGAATAGCCTACCTTGAAAGATTCCCAAAAATCTGAATTTACTGCACGATATACGAACCCCACTTTCACCGCGTGCTCCGAAGTAGCCAGTTCCGGCGAGATAAGGTATTGGGGCGGGTCGGTGGAGTAATGAAATCCAAAATAACCATTACAAATACCATAATCCGGTGCTAAATTAACCATCGACCAGCAAATAAGGTCTTCTTCATCTTGAAAGTAGCATTCAAACGGCAGACTCTCCGTCTCGCAATCGGTACGGAAGTTCAGCTCGGGAGACCAGATACCGGGATTACACTGCAGTTGTACCTGTACACTATATGTTGTGCTTGCCGCTAATGAGGACAAAGCCTGTGGAGAAGTAGCATTGTTGATGACAGTCCAGTCTTCACCATCCGTGTTATAGCGCAGGCTGAATCCGGTTTGACTATAGGTGTTCCAACTGATGGTAGCCGAGGAGGATGTGATGTTTGTAGCAGTGAGTTGGTCCGGCAGTTGGCATTCCGAGGCCGTGGTGAAACTAATAGCTTTCGTCCACTTGCTGTTGCCGTCCGTTCCTCCACAATTGTTTCGTACCTGAACCTCATATTCTGTTTCAGGTGTCAAGCCGGAAAGAGATAGTTGGTTACCACTTGACCCCACTTCGCTCCAATTTCCCCCATCCGGATTGCCAATCTGCACGTTGTCGATATGCACGTTGTTATCAGCATTTGTTACCATTGACTCGCCATAGAAGGCAATATAAACGGTATCCCCCGCATAAGCGCTTAGGTCAATCGTCACTTCTTCGCCCACAGCGGAGCAGGCAATATCGTTATATACATACTTAGAGCCCGCATTGTTGTCCCACTGACGAAGAACAGTCCACGTCTGCATGTCGGTAGAAATCAACACCGCGAACCTGTCATCCGTTCCGTTAAGATTCGGACTAGCCAAGGTGCCGTTATATGTTGTCAGTGCCAGATCGAAACGTAGGGTGTAACTGTTTTGAATCGTAGTCTGAGGTGTAACCAACCAGTCACATTTAGTATCTCCGTAGATATTAAATATTGCGTGAGAGTCGAAGACGCCATTGGTGTTTTCGAAATTCAATGCATGTTGATTAGGAATAAGCGTTGCTGTTCCATCGTTATTTAAGCTTCCCCCGTAAACAGACCAATGATTAGGACAGAATCTGGAATCGAACGTCTCGACAACGCCCTCTACATTACCGGCAATTCTATAGCGAACAGTGTAACTATTTGCACTACCACTCCAACTGATATCAGCAGATTGAGTGCTTGTGACCGTGACATCATCTGCCTCGAAGACAGGAGCGGGGCAAGAAATGAGTGTCTTGAAATGGGCCGCGTTGGACCAATCACTATGATTATTATCTCCACAGTTAGCACGCACCTTGACCGTGTGGCGGGTATCAGCAGCGAGGCCAGTCAGCGTGAAGGGGTTGGTAGTGGCATTGATAAGGTGCTCTTCATCATCATTGAGCATAATCTGCCATGCTGTCTCCGCTGCACTGGTTTCCCAATGGAGGACTGCCGTGTGAGCATCAACATCCGAAGCGAACGGGTGGTTGGGTTTACAGCATGCAGGAGCCCTCTCAACCTGTACATTATCTATGGACAAATAGTAATTGCTTGTGAAATAACCTTCATACTTGAACGCGATGTAACTGCCTGCAGGGGCATCGTGGAACAGTACCTTCTCTTCGGTAAGAGTATTTCTTCTCGGGCAGGAATACACCCGGGTAAACGTAGTTGCACTATCCGGGTTCGTCATATAACCGACATGCAATATACCATCAGTTTCGCCAACACTCTCGTTCCTATAGGTGAAGGTCAACTGCAGATTCTTGATATCCTCGTCGAACTCAGGCAGAACCGCATACAAGGGCGTGTTATAGTAGGACTTGAAGAACAAGCAGTTGCCGGAAACAACATAATCGTCGAAGGAGGAAATAAATACCTGCGGAAGATTATTTATTTGACTACTACGATTCAAGAACCGCCAGCACAGGGGCAATTCATCGTTGGGGTAATTATATGGAGCGGTTGTGTTGGTAGAACCGGAATATGCGTCAAAGTTTTCATTCCATGGGAGATCAGAATTATGAATAGTCCCACATTCCGTAGTAAAGTGTGCCACGCGAGAAGGCGCACTACTCTCTGTTG
>ONXE01000077.1 GCA_900321775.1 uncultured Bacteroidales bacterium | reverse complement strand
GACCGAACCGATGATGTTGTCCAGCTGTTTCTGCTCCAGTTTGGGCATGATGAGCTGTTTGGTTACGAGTTGCATGATGGCCTCAAGGTTCTTGTCCACACCCAAGATGCTGATGTAGAAATAGCTGTCGTCGCAGTCATAGCCAACGGTAGCGCCAAGTTCAGCCATCTGACGGTTAAACTCACTGGCCTCCAGGTTGCCTGCCATCGTTCCGGCTGTGTTCATCAGCGCGGTTACGTAGGGCAGCATCGGCATCTTCTCCTCGCCTACACCGTAGCGCAGAGTCAGAGTGAAGATATCGTTCTTGGTGTTAGGCGTGTAAAGCAGGGTCACGTTGTCACCCAGGTCGCGCACCTGCACGTCCGAGAAATTGTTATAGGTCAGTTTCACTTCGCCCTTAGGCAGCTGACGGAACGCTTTGGCATACTCTGTTTCTGCGCCTTTAATCGGGTCAAGCGGCTCGATTTTGGGTTTGGGCAGCGGAGCGGTCTTCATCGTTCCTTCGTCGAAGGACAGCATCATGTGGTCTGCGTCGAAATATTTCTTGGCAGTAGCCATAATCTGCTCCTTGGTCAGGGCCTGAATCTTCTCGTTCTCCTCGAAGGCATCCAGCAGCGGGGTGTTGTAGGTGAAGCTGTTCATCAGGATATTCATCTTGACAGCGCTGCTCTCGAAGGCCAGTTTGAACTGCTCGTCGAACATAGTCTTGACAGACGCGATACGCCAGTCTTCTATTTGTCCGGTCTTGAGCTTGTCAATCTCCTTCATGATGATCTTCTCGGTTGTCTTGTTGTCCTCGAACATACGCTGGTTGACGTCGTAGTAAGGCACAGCCTCGATAAGGATGCGTCCCATGTCTCGGCGGCAATCCAAACCGCAGCCGGCCATCTGAACGTCACCGTCGATAGTCAGTTTGTCCAGCAGACCTGTACCCATTCCGTTGGTCAGCAACGAAGTAACAAACGACAGCGCCACCTGGTCCTCATGTCCCTCTGGAATACCTTCGTATGCCCAGATAATCATGGGGTTGTAGCCCAGTTTGTAGCTGTATTTGGGATTGCCTTTGAAGCTAACCACTTCGTACTTACCGCGCTCGGGCAACTCTTTAGGCTGCAGACGCGAGAACGTCTCCTGAATCATCGGCTTGGTGGCCTCTGCGTCGAAGTCGCCCACGAGAATCAGTGCCATGTTGTTGGGCACATACCATGTGTTGTAGAACTCAATCAGTTTGGAGAGACGCGGGTTCTTCAGGTGCTCGGGTTTGCCGATGACGTCACGCTCGTAGGGGTGACCTTTGTAAATCATCTCCATGGCCTTCTTCTGCCCCTGCGAAGAGGGCTCGTTGGCGTACATGTTATACTCTTCGAACACATTCTCCAACTCAGCTTGGAACGTACGGAATACGGGGTTAATCAGTCGGTCAGAGAAAATGGTCAGCCAGCGATACATCTCAGCCGGCGGGAAGGAGTTATGATAAGCCGTCAGGTCGTAGCTGGTGAAGGCGTTGACGCCCTCGGCACCAATACCGTCCAACAGGTTGAAGAAATCCTCCGTAGTCGAAACCTTGGCCTCGCGCATGGAGCATTGGTTGATTTGCGTAGCAAGTTGCTCGCGTACCTTCGGATCTGTAGCGTCGGAAAACTGGTCATAAAGCGCTATGATAGAATCATAGATAGGTTTTTCTGCCTCCCAGTCCACAGCGCCAATACGCTGCGTGCCTTTGAAGAGCATGTGCTCCAGATAATGTGCCAGACCCGTGTATTCTGCAGGCTCGTCGATAGCACCTGCACGAACCACTACGTAACCGGTTACATCCGGTTGGTCGTGGTCTTCCCACAGCATAACAGTCAAACCGTTATCCAGTTTGTACTGTTGCAGTTCCTTAGGCAACTCCGCTGCAAAAGCACTGATGCTCAGCAACGTAATCATCAAAGTAACAATCTTTTTCATCTTAGTTTATGTTATAATTAATACTATGTTTTCTGCCAATGCATTTGTTTGAACAAAAACTATGCCAAAAACGTGCCAAACGCGTGTCAGTCGCCGATTTCCAGAATCACTTTGCCGCATTTTCCGCTTTCCATCACGTCGAAACCGAGTTGGAAATTGTCGAAGGGGAAATGGTGTGTGATGACCGGTGAGAGGTCCAATCCGCCCAACAGCATCTGCTCCATCATGTACCATGTTTCCCACATGTGGCGACCTGTGATACCTTTAATGGTAAGCGCGTTGAAGATGATCTGTGACCAATCCACCTGCGTGTTCTCGGGCAGAATGCCCAACTGCGCGATGTTGGAGCCTTTGTACATATGCGCCACCATATCGTTGAAGGCAGCCGGTGCGCCGGACATCTCCAGACCCACATCGAAGCCGTGAATGCCCAGTTGTTTCATCGCGTCCTCAACGGTCTCGCCTTTCGAGCCGTCCACAGTCAGCGTCGCACCCATGCGTTTGGCTATATCCAAACGGAGCGGGTTGATGTCCGTAACGACGATATGTTTGGCACCGGCAAAACGGCAGATTCCTGCAGCCATAGTGCCGATGAGTCCTGCGCCGGTAATCAGCACATCTTCGCCCAACAGCGGAAAAGCCAGGGCGGTATGGGTGGCATTGCCAAACGGATCCATGATGGCCGCGAAATCATCGCTGATCTCGGGGCGCAGTTTCACGACGTTCGACTCGGGGATAGTCACATATTCTGCAAAAGCGCCATCCTTGCCGAAGATACCTACGCTGAGCGAATGCTCGCACACGTGTCCCATACCGCGTCGGCAGTTACGGCATTGCCCGCAAACGATATGTCCTTCGGCCGTGACGCGTTCTCCCACGCGGATATTGCGTACACCCGGACCTATTTCTACTACCGTGCCCACGAACTCATGGCCCATGGTGTATGGCGGAGTACAGTGCTGCTGTGACCACCGGTCCCATTTGTACATATGCAGGTCTGTGCCGCAGATGGCTGCTTTCTTGACCTTGATGAGCACATCGTTGACTCCGACCTCCGGCATTGGCACTTCTTCCATCCAGATGCCGCGCTCGGCTTTCTTCTTGACTAAAGCCCTCATTTTGATCTTATGGTTATCTTATGGTTATATTATGGTTGTCTTATGCGGGAAGTACGCCCAGGCGTTTTCCTACTTTCACGAAGGCCGCAATACCTTTGTCCAGTTGCTCGCGCGTGTGTGCGGCAGAGAGTTGTACGCGTATGCGCGCCTGACCTTGCGGCACTACGGGGTAGTAGAATCCGGTCACGTACACGCCTTCTTCCTGCAGCGCTGCAGCGAACTCCTGCGAGAGTCGCGCATCGTACAGCATCACGGCGCAGATGGCCGATTCAGTAGGTTTGCAATCGAATCCTGCGGCCAGCATTGCTTTGACGAAATAGTCGGTGTTGGCGTGCAGACGGTCTTGCAGCGTGTTGTCTCGCGTCAGCAGTTCGAAGGTCTTCAATCCGGCAGCGGCTATCATTGGTGGCAGCGAGTTACTGAACAGATACGGCCGGCTGCGCTGACGCAGCATGTCGATGATTTCCTGTTTGCCGGTGGTAAAACCGCCCACGGCGCCGCCAAAGGCTTTGCCCAGCGTGCCTGTGAGAATCTCTATCTTGCCACGGAGTCCGAAGCGCTCTGTCACACCGTGTCCCGTCCGGCCCACTACGCCGGCGGAGTGACTCTCGTCCACCATCACCAGAGCGTTGTACTTGTTTGCCAGTTCGTAGATCTTGTCCAACGGACAAACGTTGCCGTCCATAGAGAACACGCCATCCGTAGCGATGATGCGGAAACGAGCCGATTGTGCTTTCTTCAGTTGCTCCTCCAGGTCCGTCATGTCGGCGTTCTTGTAGCGGAAACGCTGCGCCTTGCACAGGCGTACACCATCGATGATAGAAGCGTGGTTCAGCGCGTCCGAGATGATGGCATCTTCCTCCGTCAGCAGCGGCTCAAACAAACCGCCGTTGGCGTCGAAACACGAGGCATACAAGATGGTGTCCTCTGTGCCGAAGAAGTCGGAGATGGCTTTCTCCAGCTGCTTGTGCGTGTCCTGTGTGCCACAGATAAAACGTACTGACGACATGCCGTATCCGCGTGCATCCATGCGCTGCTTGGCGGCCTCAATCAGTTCCTTGTTGTCGGCCAGGCCCAGGTAGTTGTTGGCGCAGAAGTTGATCACGTCCTTGCCGCCTTCCACCTGAATACCCGACGACTGCGGGGTGATAATCACGCGCTCGTGCTTATACAACCCCGCCTCGTCTATTTCTTGCAACTGCTTCTGCAGATGTTTCTGAAAGTCCTGATACATAACCTTTATTAATTGACAATTTGACAATTTACGATTTACGATTGATGGACAATTGAATTTATTGGACAATTTATTCCACTATGCGTTCTTTAATAATAATTATTAAATTGTCAATAACTTGTCTAATCGTCAATTGTCCAATCGTCAATTATATGATTCCTTCTGACATCATGGCGTTGGCCACCTTCATGAATCCGGCGATGTTGGCGCCCTTCATGTAGTTGATGTAGCCGTCAGGTTCGGTGCCATACTTGACGCACTGAGTGTGGATGTCGGCCATGATCTGATGCAGTTTCTCGTCCACCTCTTTGGCGGTCCAGCTGATATGCATGGCGTTCTGTGTCATCTCCAGACCCGAGGTAGCCACGCCACCGGCGTTCACGGCCTTGCCCGGACCATAGACGATCTTGTTCTGGATGAAGGTGTCGATAGCCTCCGGCGTGCAACCCATGTTGCTGACCTCTGCCACCAGATGAACACCGTTCTTTACCAGATTGTCGGCATCGGCTTTGCCCAACTCGTTCTGGGTGGCGCACGGCATGGCGATATCCACCTTCACTTCCCAAGGCTTGTGGCCTGCTACGAACTTGGAGCCGGGGAATTTCTCGGCATACGGAGCCACCACGTCGTTGCACGTAGCGCGCAGGTAGAGCATATAGTCAATCTTCTCGCCGCTGATGCCGTTCGGGTCGTAGATATATCCGTCCGGACCGGAGATGGTCACCACCTTCGCACCCAGCTGGTTGGCTTTTGTTACAGCGCCCCAAGCCACGTTGCCGAAGCCGCTGATAGCGATAGTCTTGCCCTTGATGGTGTCACCCATGGTTTCCAGCATGTGGTTTACGAAATACATCGCGCCGAAGCCCGTAGCCTCAGGACGAATCAGCGAACCGCCGGTCTCCAGCGTCTTGCCGGTCAACACGCCCGTATGCTCGCGAGCAAATTTCTTGTACGCACCAAACAGATAACCTATCTCGCGTGCACCTACACCTATATCGCCGGCCGGTACGTCGGTATCCGGGCCGATGTTACGCCACAACTCCATCATAAACGCCTGGCAGAAACGCATTACTTCGGCATCCGATTTGCCACGCGGATTGAAATCCGAACCGCCTTTGCCGCCGCCCATAGGCAGGGTAGTGAGCGCGTTCTTAAACGTCTGCTCGAAGCCCAGGAACTTCAAGATGCTCAGGTTCACTGACGGGTGGAAACGGAGTCCGCCTTTGTACGGGCCAATGGCTCCGTTGAACTGAATGCGGTAACCCAGGTTCACCTGCACCTCGCCCTTGTCATCAACCCAGGGCACACGGAACGTGAATATACGCTCCGGCTCCACCATACGCTCAATCACTTTGGCTTTCTCGAACTCGGGGTGCTGGTTGTACACCTCTTCAATCGACATCAACACTTCGCGTACCGCTTGCAGGTACTCGTTCTCGCCCGGGTGCTTTGCGCCCAACTGCTGCATAATGTTTTCTACATTCATGATATGTTGTTTTTAAATGTTGTTTTGGTTCAAACACTGTTCGCATATAAATGCGACTGCAAAGTTACTCGCGTTCGCCACCCTCGCACACGGACCAAACCCGCCGTAAACTCTGGGTTTGTTGAAGTACTCGGGGTCTTCGCTCTCCCCATACGGAACTTCGTTCCTAGTGGGGGCCCCGGATGGACATTGTAACGTTTGCGACTGCAAAGTTACAACTTATTTTTGATATGTGCAAGAAAAAAATGAAAAAAAGTGCAGTTGACCCGAAAAATCTCTGTGGATCACGATTATTTTGTGCTTTCCAGAAAATGCGAAAGGCAACGCCGCCACATATCCCAGTTGTGTTTTTCGTCGAATACCACCCATTCAAAAGGTTGACCGGTCTTCTCCAAATAGCGTTTGAACCGCTGACCGTATGGGTAGAAAAAGTCCCGTTCGCCCGCGTAGATATAGTATTGTTGGGTCCTGTCGGTAGGTTTTTGGTCGTTGTGCCAAACGGGCGAGAACACTGCCACGCGCCGTATGCGATCAGGTCGCTTATTGCCCAAGTTGATGGCCTGTCGTGCACCGTCGCTCAGCCCTGCCACCGTGCACGACGACACGCAGAATGTGCTGTCCACCATATCTATCAGGTCGCTCAGCGCATACTCCACCTGATGCTCGTGAATCAGTCGCGGATACCTGAGCATACACAGCCACAACGTGCGGTTATGATAACTTGGCCGCCCGGTTTTGGGCCACCTTCCGCAATCCGGCATTACCAGCAGAGTAGGTTTGCAACGCCCCGCGGCTATCAGCGCTTCCAGCGTATCACACGCGTCCGCCATCTCTTCCCACGAACCCTCATATCCGCCTATACCGGGCAGCAACAGCAGCATCGGCAACTCACCGTCACGCTCCTCGTCGTAACCCCGTGGCACGTAGATATCCACGAACCGATAGAGCCGCTCCGAGTGGCTGTACCACTGGGTGTGCAGAATCTTAGGCGACGCGTTTGCCGGCTTGTTTGCTGCTATGCTTGAGGACAGACAGCACAGGCAAATGAAAATGGTGAGTATGACTTTCATTGTTGTTCATTTCTTGGATTGCAAATTCGTAGGTTTGAATGAGTTTTTTCGCGCAATTGGCAATCTCGTATTGCTCCATCGACCGCGCGTACTCGAAGCCCATCTCCCATCGTTTCTGCGGGTGGTCAAACCAATAGTCGATGCGCTCTGCCAGAGCCCGGGCGTCCTTGGCGGGAAAACGGCTGTGGTTGTCCAGTGCATACGTGGCCGTACCCGAATAACGTGCCGTGGCGATAATCGGCACGACAGCCTGCTGCATCGCCTCCGTGATACTCATTCCTTCCACTTCTACGTATGCGCAATGCACGGCCAGGTCCGCTTTGGCTGCCAGTTTGCGCAACTGGTCACGATTGTAGAACCCTACAACCGGTTTGTAGATCACCACGCCGTCTTCGTATAGTTGCTCCGCCATGCGTGTGTATTCGTCCAACTTAGGCCCACGACCCGCGATATGCAGGCGGATGCGCTTGGCGTACTTGCTCATGCGAATGGCTTTGTACAGCGTAGGCTGGTCTTTCTCAATAGCCGTACGGCCGATGTAAATCAGGTCCAACGGGCGCTCCGGGTCAAAATAATCCTTCGGCGGCGTCGCGGGACGAATGCACTTGTCGGGGATGACGCCGTTCGACAACGTGAAACATTTGGCTTTCACGTGGTGACGAATCAGCCTCTCCCGCACGTTCTCCGTCGGGCACTGCAGGTACTGATAGTTGTCGTAGAACACGCGACACCAATAGCGATACAGCGCTTGACAAAACAGAAATCCGCCGCGGAATCCCAGCGAGTTGAACACGATATTCTCCGGATGCACATGATAGGTGCCCACCATCGGTTTGCCTAATTTCCTGGCTATGTTCATGGCTGCGTGATGCAGAAAAAACGTCTCCTCCATATGAATCACATCCGCCCAGCGAACAGCCTCTTCTATCTGAGACCCTTTCCATTTGGCAAAATGGTACCCAAACGACGACAACATGGGCTGAATGATCGGAAAATCAAACTCTTCCATCTCGTAGTCAGGCTTCTCTCCATCGGGGTCTTCCAGGTTTCTGCCCGACAATATTCGTACCTCCTGGCCCGCCTCGCGCAGCGCCTGAACCGTTCGTCTGGCGGACTCGTCCAGACCGTTACCTTTACAAAAAAAGTTATTTACTACAAACAAAATTTTCATACCTTTAGTAATCAAAAAAATAGCACAATTGTTCGATTTCGGCTGCAAAGGTAGTACAAATAAATGAAATATGCAAATATTTAATATAAATCGTTAATAAAATACCAAATATTGGCTATATATGTGATTATTTGTTATAATAATCTTAAAAATCGTATTATTTTGATTTGCGCGTATCGTTGTTTGTGGTGCCTCGAAATTCCAGTTTGGCACGCGGTTTGCATGAGTGGAGTAAAACCAACACAAATGCATATGAAAAAGACGGTTCTTATCCTCAGTTTGGCGCTGATCAGTCTCGGCGCTGCTGCCGCGAAACATGAGTCACGTTTCGTAGTTTGCGACTCTACGCACGCCTTGTTGAATGGCGTAAAAATGGAGTTCTTTGCTTTCCCTTCCAATGTCAGTGCCGCACAAGTCATGCTGACCGGCGAAGGGCTGGACACGCTGCGTATGACGATTGCGCCCACCGAGTGCCCGCAATGGATCATCATGAAGCGGCGCCCGCAGCACTTCGAAACCTCCGGCCCGGACCTCTACTATAGCATGGCTTCTCCGAAAGGAAAGGCAATAACCCGCGCCGAGATGCTCGCCATCCGCGAGAGCCGCAAAACGGGTGCAGTGGCCGAGGTGGAGACACTCGCCATCGTGGAAGACGAAGCATCACCTGCCCCTGTTGAGGCGGACGGAGCGGTGTACGACATGGCCGTGACCGGTTATGGTAAACCCGCTGCTGCGGCCAACAACCTGCAGGCCGGCAAGCTCACGGCGGGAGAGGTCAACGACTTCGCCAAATGGCATCTGTGGAACAATATCCTCACGCAGAGCCACGCGCAGTTTGTGAACGAATGGAAAATGAACGTCAGCCGGCGTATTCGTGTGCAAGTGACGAATAAGCAGCAGTTTCCGCTTGCCGACGTTCCCGTTGTCCTCCTAGATGCTGACGGCCACGAACTGTTTGCCGCGCGAACCGACAACACCGGCCACGCCGAACTTTGGGCAGATG
>ONXE01000116.1 GCA_900321775.1 uncultured Bacteroidales bacterium | reverse complement strand
GCACTGATGTCGGGTTCCCAATCATGGGGGCAAAACCCGGAGAATGTAATGAGTCGTAACACGCAGCAAGTGGCTGAAGATGTTGTGACCGTGTCTGCATCGTACTATCCCGATTCGTTGTACGAAGGAGATACTGTTCGTTTGAGATGGACATTGCCTCAGAATGTAGTTGATACGCCATTGTTCTACCGTATTTTTCGTACCGAAGCCAGCAATACGGGTCCGTACAACGAAGCGAACACTAACCTGATAGAAGATAGTGTGGTCGGGTTTGAGTACCTGGTGACGAATTTCAGTCAGCTGGATAAGGGTTCGTACAAATACGGCGTAGCAGCGGTATATACAAGCGTTCCTCCTGTTCCGTCTCCCGGCAAACTGGTTGATGAGAGCTTTGAGAATGGAATCCCGAATGATTGGATTCTAATCAATTTGAGTAGCAATGGCGTGAACTGGGGCACATTCAATCCGAGTGAATTCGCGATTGGTTCTGCACATAACGGGAATAGTGTGGCTGTATCCTGGTCTTGGAATAACAAGACATATGATCCGAACAATTATATGATTATCCCCTTGACGCATCCGGCTTCGACTATGCATTATTATGTCGCCACAAATCTATCATATCCAGACCATTACGGCGTGTTTGTCTCCTCGACGACGGCAGATCCGGATAGTTTCGAGATGGTGTATGAAGAAACGTGGCAGAATTCGGCGCCGAGCCGAGATCGCGACAGTATGTCGTTGAAGGGCAGTACGGCGGCGGGAGCACCTTCGCAGATACACGAAATGTCTGAATGGAAGAAAGTGACTATAAATGTACCGTTGACTACTCGCTATATAGCATTCCGCCATTTCAATAGCCGAGATAAGAACTATGTGTTCATCGATGAAGTCACGGTGTACGCTTCGACATCGAATTTCTGGAGGTATAGTCAGAGCGATTATTGTTGGTCGCTTCCGATAGAACGTTGTTCGGCTCCGAAGTCGCTCAAGGTATCGGCTGGCGGTTTGGCCGAATGGGATGGCGGTGCAGGCACAGAGAACCCGTACACGCCTACCCTTTTGATAC
Source organism: uncultured Bacteroidales bacterium (assembly GCA_900321775.1). Taxonomy (GTDB): domain Bacteria; phylum Bacteroidota; class Bacteroidia; order Bacteroidales; family Paludibacteraceae; genus Colicola. The sequence goes on along the minus strand of ONXE01000116.1, from coordinate 5,591 downwards.
TGAAGGATACGTTGGGCAATACGGTTTTCCGCGACACGACACAAATGAATTATGTGCAATTGCCTGTAGACGAACTGCAGGGCGACGCATACTATGATTGTCTGGTGGCACATATCTATTCGAAAGGCATGAGTGACACATTGCAAACGCGCTTGTACTTAGCGCCGAAAGGACCGTTTACGATTACGGTTACCGCCAAGCCGTTGGCCGGAGGCGCCGTATTTGGTGCGGGGGTATATCAGAATGGCGACACGTGTACGCTGTCGGTGTCGTCGTACCGAGGCTATTATCTCAGTTATTGGGCGCTGGGTGATTCGACGGTAAGCACAGACTCGGTTTACAGTTTTGTAGTAAGGGAAGATGCGGACTATACGGCCCATTTTGACCGTTTCCCGTATCAGATTACAGCACAAGCCGACCCCGCGGAGTATGGAACAGTGGAAGGTGCCGGGACCTATAAACACTTCGATGCGGCGACTCTGCTTGCCAAGCCTAACCAGGGCTACATGTTTGTCCGTTGGACTTTGAACGGCGAGGAAGTGAGCAATACGGCCATGTACAGTTTCCTGGTCACGGGTCCCGCAGAGTATATGGCGCATTTTACCGTGTTCAATGCATTGGAGGATGTGAAAGGTGAAACGAGCACGCAGAAGATTCTCCGCGATGGCAAACTGTACATCTTGCGAGGCGAGAGGGTATATGATGCGATGGGAAGAGAGTTGAAAATGGGAAATTAAAATATTAGCTTTGTCCGTTTTTTGGTACGTTTCTGATTATTATTGGAACGAGAGCGTGCATACAGCAAGGGCTGTAACTACAACATGGTTACAGCCCTGACTGTTCGTTGGTATATTGTACACTAAGGGAGGGACACCTTAACTTCGGAAAATCACATTAAGAGCATAGACAAATACAACCAATTTGAGGAAGGTGTCAGCTAAATAGGCACATGTTGCAGAAGCCGCAGATTTTAATGCCATTTTAGCCCCGTTTTTATTGGTAAGTTCCAAAAGAAACGCCAAAACAAACGGAATAAAAACAAAACCAACAATAAACATGACAACCGTCATTACATCTGAACCTCCTTGTGAAGCAGCGAATAATAACAATAATCCAATAATGGAACCGATTGTAGTCCCCCAAGTGGCTTTTTTGCTATACTCCTGAAGTTTCTTCACCAGTTTTACAAGCCATTTGGAAGCAACAATACTAACAATGGCCATTGCGGTAATAATGGCAAAGGTGCTCCATTCAATAGGCATATCCAACCCGAGAATGGCAATAAGCGTTGCTATTACCACGCCAATAGGTCCCGGAACTTTGTTGATGAAACAGCCAAGAAAACCGTAAACTAAACAAAGGGCTATTAATACCCACCATAAAATTTCCATCATAATGAATAAAACATTTAATTAAACAATAGCATTTATAAACCCAAAGCTTCAAGCATGCTTTTCTCCGCCTCTAATATTTTAGAAGCACTTTCTGCCGCATCTTTCAGATCATCGAGATCCTCATCATCGAATAGCGATTTAGTTGCTGACTTTATGAGGGTTTCCTCTTTCATAGGTTTCAATTCCAAACCCGAAATTTCCACAGCAACTGTATTGTCGAAGATCTCTTTGGCAGTTTGGTAATCCAGGTGCCTGTATCTCCATGTACTGCCGCTGGTAACCAATTCGGATTCTTCGTCCTCCTGAAGCAGTGTTTCCCAATCGCTATCGCTCATTTCCAATGATTCCAATTCGACATCACTGCTGTTTAATAATTGACCATAAGGGCCATACAACTCGCGGTCGAAGTTCTTGCTATTTTTAATTTTCTCGAATGGCGTGTTGGTGGCGATTTCCATTTTAACACGAACCTGCCAATCATCGTCTACTTGTACCAGATTAACCTTGTATGTATCTCCGGACAACTTAAATAATTTTGCATGCTTACCTTTTAAGATCAGGCTGGAAGCCGGTAGTGTTTTAGACTCTTCAGTTGGTTTGGTAGAAGAGCCGCCGCACGCACATAATATAAATGCACACGCGATAAAAAGCATTAGTTTTTTCATAATAGTTTGATTACACTAATCACCGCCTACTCTTTATCGGATTTTCGGCTTCCTCCGGTTTGCTTCGGGATTGTCATTCTTGGATTCAGCGATGACGCCCCACATTGGTGTTTCACAAGTAAGTTTTTGCTCGTTCATATGAATTTGGCTGCAAAGGTACTGCTTTTTTGTGGAATATGCAAGGTCCTTTTTGGTCCTTTTTGATTTCGGGGAAACGTTTGGCTTGGGTTTTGTGTGATAAAAAGAAGTAAAAGCGTGGGCGTTAGCCTCTCCTTACACAAAAAAAGCATGGACGTTTTCCGTTCCATGCCGTGGGTCCTGAGATCACCCGTAAAGAAGAACGACTAACGCCCACGCCAATAGCGAGGACGTTTGCCTTGTTCTCTTTACATGTGCAGTAAAATTCTCAGGTTTACGGCATGCCATGAACAAGCAAACAATATTTTCTGAGCGCAAAGTTAATACATTTTTTTAATATATGCAAATTTTTAAGGCTTTTAAGGAAGAATAATCACAATTTTTTTGCATATTTGCCAAAAAAGCAGTAATTTTGCACCAATTTATCTCACAAATATGAACAAAAGATCACCGGAAATAGCATCACTGAGGCTGGATATTGAGAAAAATGTCCAGCGAAAGATTCGTACGCCTTACGATTTTGAGTACTTGACAGGTGTAGTATGGGAACGTCTGCACGAGAACATCTCTCCCACCACACTGAAGCGACTATGGGGTTACATAGAGGGAGCGGACACCACCAGGCGCACTACACTGTGCCTGCTGGCCAAGTTTCTGGGTTACGCAGACTGGGAAGAGTATCTGCAAGTGCTGACAGAACGAGACGGAACAGAGAGTGCCGGTTTTGTAGGCGAAGGAATCAGGTGTGATGACTTATCAGAAGGTGACAAGATAGAAGTGACATGGTTGCCAAACAGAAGATGTACTTTTCAGTACGAAGGAAACTCGACATTCGTTGTACTGGCAAGCGAACACAGCAAGTTGCAAGCAGGTGACCGCTTTAAGGCTGCATGTTTTCTAATCGGGCAACCCATGTATTTGGACAACCTGGTAAGAGGTGAAGAGCCTGCGACCTCGTATGTAGCGAGGTCTAAACACGGAATACAAACAATAGACATCATAAAAGACCAACTATGACAGAGAGTTCTTCTTCCGCTTTTACAAGCCCAGAACAGTTTTCAGCAAGCTGGAGCGACATAAGCCTGCAAAAACAACACACCCATACTCGGGTATATACTGCCACTCGTTATGGGCGAAGGTTTGTGCTGAAAGCGCTACCTGAACAGGACGCAAAGTTGACGGAATACCGCCTGCATCAAGAGAAAGAGTTCATGTTAGGCGTACAATTGGTACACCCAAATATAGCAGCCACTTACTCTCTGGAGGAGGTGCCGGGACTCGGGAGGTGCATCGTTCAAGAGTACATAGACGGGATGACGCTTAGTGAGTGGTTGAAAACAAAGCCTGCAATTAGTGCTCGCAAGCGCGTCATGGAACAACTGCTGGAGGCGCTGGAATACATTCACAGTCTGCAATTGGTACACCATGACCTGAAGGCGGACAACATAATGATAACCAGGAACGGAGCAAACGTCAAATTGATAGATTTCGGTTTATCGGAAACTGATGACGCAAGGTCATTCGTCAAAAACGATGTACGGGCTGATATTCGAGCTATTGGTAAATTGATGCCAAAACTACTCCCACACCGGCATACACTCATAGCTTGCCGATGCAGAATAGGGAACTATCCCAACATTGCAGCCATAAAGCAATCACTTCGCAGAAAGAAGTTTTTTGTTCGTGCAATTCCATATGTGCTATTGAGTTTGGCCGTTGGTGTGGCCATATATCTGGGGATTGCGCATGAAGAGGAAGCCGGGGTGGATGCCAACGAGATTGAGCAGGTAATTACAGATTTCTATCAGCCTTTTGTGGATAGTCTGGAAGCGGGCTACTGGTATTATAAAGAAACGGCCAGCATACATTTCAGTTCATGCTACAATCCTATGGGGAAATATGAACAATTAAGCACTCGCTACCCGATTGGATCTGTCCAACACTCCACATTCATGAACACATGGGGAGCACTATATAGCAAGATGACCAGAGATATTTACGACAAAATCGACACTCTTCCAAGTTTATCGGCGGCAGAAAGAGAGGGAAACGTCATACCGGAAGGCCTGGCGCAATGGGAAGAAGAGTGCAGGAGATTGCGGAAGAAATAGTACGTTGGAGAATTGTCAATTGTAATATGCCCACCGTTTATTAGTTGGGAGGTGTCAAGACTGTGAAGAGTAAGCACTTTTTGCGTTTTTTTTGACCAAATCCTTGCACATGTAAAAAAAAAGCAGTACCTTTGCAGTCTAATAAAATCGGAACGAAACGATTCATACAATGACTGTCAGCAACAACTACTCAAAAACAAAAATTGCCTGCTACCTCGGCTTTATCACACAAGCCATCGTGGCCAATTTCACACCGCTACTCTTCATGGCTTTCCACCGCGAGTATCGGATTCCCATCGCCACATTGGCGCTCATCCCTGCCGTCTTCTACATCGTACAACTCGTCACCGACCTGCTCTGCGCGAAGTTCAAGAACCTCGACTATCGCCGCAGTATTATCCTGTCGGAGATAACCTCGGCGCTGGGTTTGGTCGGACTGGCTTTTCTGCCACAACTCTTCCCCACTCCACTCGTTGGCATCCTCCTATGCGTAGCCATCTACGCCGTCGGAAGCGGACTGATTGAGGTGCTCTGCAGCCCAATAATTGAGGCCTGTCCGTTCCCGAACAAAGAGGGAATGATGAGTCTGCTCCATTCGTTCTACTGCGTTCTACTGCTGGGGTGCCGTAGGCGTCATCCTGGGTTCTACTCTGTTCTTCTACTTCTTCGGACTCACCAATTGGCGTATTCTGGCCTGCCTGTGGGCACTCATCCCGCTATATAATATTTTCAATTTCGCCACCTGCCCCATCGACCCTATTGTGCCGGATGCCGAGGGTATGAGCATGGTCGAACTGCTACGCAACAGTCGGTTCTGGCTCTTCCTTATCCTCATGATCGCAGCCGGCGCTTCCGAGAGTTCCATGGCGCAATGGACCTCCGCCTTTGCCGAAGCATCGCTTGGCGTGGACAAAGCAATTGGTGACCTGGCCGGACCCTGCGGATTTGCTTTCTGCATGGGTCTTGGACGATTGTGGTATGGCAAGAAAGGTCAGAACCTGGACCTCGCCGCCTACATGACTGGAGCCGGCATCCTCTGCTTTGCAGCCTACCTGCTGGCCTCACTCTCACATCACCCCGCCATCGGTCTGGCCGGCTGTATGATTAGTGGACTGGCCGTTGGCATCATGTGGCCGGGCTCCATCAGCCTCACCTCCGCACGTATGCCCGGAGCCGGAACAGCCTTGTTTGCCCTTCTTGCCCTGGCCGGAGACATGGGCGGCACACTCGGACCTTCGCTGGTCGGATTAGCCACACGCTCCGCCGAAAACGGCATCCAAAGC
>ONXE01000075.1 GCA_900321775.1 uncultured Bacteroidales bacterium | reverse complement strand
TGGCCGTACACCGACATGGTTCAGCATAAACTGCATATGGTGAATGATATCCGTACGGGTTGGTGTCGTACAACTCCGTTGTGGGGCCGCGGCCTGCATATGAAGGCTACCGGCGACGAGCATGAAGCACGTCTGCACGATACGCGTGCCCGCAATGTGATTGAGGCTATTATGTGGCACGGTTACAGTGAAGAGAGTGATGCTTACTGGCCGACACAGCAGTTCTACAAACTTGAGAAAGCAGACCGCGACGCTGTTGTCGCATTCATTAACGCTATTTGATATGAACCTATTACGTCCGTTCAAACTTAAGCCGGCGCCGTTTACCGGTTTGTTGCACATTGCCCTGGTAATCATACTTATTGGGGCGTGTGTGACGCATTTCTTTGGCGAGCAGGGTCAAGTGCACTTGCGTTTGGCTCAGACCACCTCGCTTAGTACTTCGCATTCGACTCTGAGTATTTATCTGTGGGATTTCTACGTGGAGAACTATCCCGACTATGATGCGCCCATGGATTATGTGAGCGAACTGCGCATTCTGGATAGGGGCGACGGGCGTAACAAGGCTGATTTACAGGTGGATAACGGAACGATTAGAATGAACAAACCGCTCCGTTACCACCACTATCGTTTCTGTGAGTTGGACTATGATACGGATCGTCAGGGTGTGACGTTGAGTTACAACTACGACCCTTGGGGAATCGGCATTACGTACACGGGTTATGCGTTGCTGCTGGTGGCGATGATAGGCTTTTTCTTCCAGCGTCACACCGTTTTCCGCAGTTTGTGGGACAAGCGCCATAAGGCTTTGATCTATGTTCTTTGTGTTTTGTTCCTTGTGCTAACCGTGGTGATGACCCGGCATCTGACACCTAAACCTCCGCGTTTGCCGGTGCTGCATACTCCTTTGCTGGCGGTGCATGTGTCCGTGATTATGATGGCTTATTCGATTTTCGCGTGCATCATGGTGAATGGAATCTTGGGTTTGTGCGTCAAGAAGTGGCGGGAAAAACTGATGAACCTCTCTCGCGTGCTGATTTATCCGGCGGTATGTTGTCTGACTGCGGGTATCTTTATCGGTGCTGTTTGGGCGAATATGTCGTGGGGACGTTACTGGGGCTGGGATCCGAAAGAGACGTGGGCGCTGATTACGCTGTTTGTGTATGCGGGTCTTCTGCATGCGCCGATCTTGCTTCCGCAGCGTTGGTTGTCCGGCAACAAGAGGCAAGTGGCGTACCATATCTGTGCCATTGTGGCGTTCTGTTTCGTTCTGTTCACGTACTTCGGTGTGAATCATCTGTTAGGCGGCTTGCACTCCTACGCGTGAGTAGGCGTTTGCCTCAACAAGTATAGGAGGTGTTACGGGGCTCCCTTTATATAAGGAGTTCTATGTTTGCTCCGCAAACTCGCGCGTCGCACTGACTACTCACCACGTCCACTGGACGTAGTTCGTTGCGACTTCCCCGCTTCAGGTCCCGATAAAAGAGACTTGATTGCTTACGCGTTGGTATTATACATAGTATAATACTAATGAGCAGATTAGCCTGATTAGACAAAAGTGCCTAATTGGTGAAAAAAAAGTATTAACTTTGCAGCCCAAAACAAACCAAACACGGTACAAGTTTCATGGATAACGAGAACCAAACAGTGACGACAGCCTCGTACGATGAGGCGAATATTATTCATCTGGACGACCGCGAGCATATCCGCCGCAGGCCGGGTATGTATATTGGCAAACTGGGCGACGGAAGCCACTCGGACGATGGTATCTATGTGCTCATCAAGGAGACGATAGACAACTCGATTGACGAGTTTCGCATGGGCGAAGGCAAGGTGATTGAGGTGCAGGTGCAGATAGGTGTGGAGCACGGAAGTGTCCAAGTTCGGGACTATGGCCGAGGCATACCTTTGGGCAAGATGGTGGATGCCGTCTCTATGCTGAATACGGGTGGCAAGTACGACACGAAGGCGTTCAAGAAGAGTGTCGGTTTGAATGGCGTAGGTACCAAAGCCGTGAATATGCTCAGCCGTCGTTTTGTTGTTCAGGCGTTCCGCGAGGGCAAGATGCGCCGTGCGGAGTTTGAGCAAGGTAGGCTGGTGAGCGATTCCGGTATTGTGGATAACACCGAGAACGCGCCGCGCGGTACGCTTATCGAGTTTGAGCCCGATGCTACCAAAGGTTTCTTCGAGAACTACCAGTTCCGCGCAGACTTCATCGAGACGATGATGCGCAACTATTCGTACCTCAATTCGGGCCTCACGCTCAACTTCAACGGGCAAAAGTTCCACTCGAAGAACGGACTGTTTGACCTCCTGACGGAGAACATGGATGTGGAGCCGCTGTATCCCATCATTCACCTCAGCGGTGAAGATATCGAGATAGCGCTGACTCATACCGACCAAAACAATGACCAATATTTCTCCTTCGTCAACGGCCAGCATACTATTCAAGGCGGTACGCATCAAGCGGCATATCGTGAGGCTATCGGCAAGACGATTAAGGAGTTTTTCAATAAGAACATGGATCTCTCGGATATCCGTAACGGTGTTGTAGGCGCTATCGCCATCAATGTGCAGGAACCGGTTTTTGAGAGTCAGACCAAAGTGAAGCTCGGTTCGAAGGATATGTCCACGGAGGAGGGTAGTGTGTCGGTCAACAAGTTCGTCAATGATTTTGTCAAGCGCGAACTGGATAATTATCTGCACAAACATCCCGAAGTGGTGCAGATCATGCTTCAGAAGATTCAGGAGAGCGAGCGTGAGCGCAAGGCAATTGCGGGTGTGACCAAACAGGCCCGTGAGCGAGCGAAGAAGAACCTGGTGAACAACCCCAAACTGCGTGATTGTCGCATCCATTACAACGACTCGAAGCCGCAGTTCGCATCCAAAGACAGCGAGGATGACCTGCGCGAACAGAGTGCCATCTTCATCACTGAGGGTCTGTCGGCGTCCGGTTCCATCACCAAGAGTCGTGACGTGAATACGCAAGCGGTGTTCTCGCTCCGAGGCAAGCCGCTGAACTGCTATGGACTGACCAAGAAAGTGGTGTATGAGAATGAGGAATTCAACTGTCTGCAGTCGGCGTTGAACATAGAGGAAGGTCTGGACGATCTCAGGTACAACAAAGTGATTATCGCCACCGATGCTGATGTGGACGGCATGCATATCCGTCTGCTGATGCTGACTTTTTTTCTGCAGTTCTTCCCCGACTTGGTCAAGAAAGGGCATGTGTACATCCTTCAGACACCGCTTTTCCGCGTCAAGAACAAGAAGGAAACGCGTTACTGCTACTCAGAGGAAGAGCGCCTTCAGGCTATTGAGGACCTCAAGCCTTCGCCTGAGATAACTCGATTCAAAGGACTTGGAGAGATCTCGCCTGACGAGTTCAAGGGCTTTATCGGCAAGGAGATTCGCTTGGATCAGGTGACCTTGCGCAAGGAAGATGCGGTGGCTGACCTCATGGGATTCTACATGGGTAAGAATACAGCAGAGCGCCAGAACTTCATCATCGGTAATCTGAAGATTGAGGAGGACGCGGTGGAGAGTTGATAGTGGAATACGAGAATTTGCTCATATTAGCGGCGTTTTTGGCATTGGGGTTAATTACTCTGATGCTGATGGAATGGCGTGAGCGCAAGCGCAAGAAAGGTGCCGAAGCCAACCCGCAGGCGGATCATATGGTTCGTGTGCCCGTGGATGACGAATGCTGCGGGCGACATGCGGTGTGCGAACGTGAGTCGTTGCTTACGACCAAGCCTGAGATTGTGTACTATGATGACGAAGAGTTGGACCGGCTCAGCGGCCTCAGTCCTGAAGAGTATACGCCTGAGGATATGCGCGAACTGAATGATGTGTTCACGACCCTGAGAAGTGAAGATGTGGTAGGCTGGCTGCGTAGTCTGCAGCTGAGAAACATCACGTTGCCTGAGGAACTTCGCGACGAAGCGCTGATGATTGTTGCCGAACGAAGAGCCAAAGCAGCGCACCGCCAGCAGCCAGACTGACCAGGCCAAGCCACAACGTATCGCCGCTGCCCAAGTGGTCCACTTTGTCGGCTTCCAGCAGGCCTTTCCCTTCCAGATAAAAACAGATTACGGCAAAAGCGTTGTTCGTGAAATGTGCCAGCATAGGTACGTACAGCGAACTGCTAAAGCACAACATATAACCCAATAGAGCTCCCAAAAGCAGGCGTGGCAGAAAACCATAGAACTGGATATGCAGTGTGGAAAAGAGGACGGCAGTTACCCAGACTGCTACGTGCGTGTGCGTGTGCAGGCGCGCCTTAGTATAAGAAGGTCCGGCCGTACCGAACACAAACAACCCCTGGCACGTGCCACGGAAGCACATCTCCTCCGCGATGGCAGGCAGCAGTGCCATAATAAGCAGGTTGAGCATCAGCTGCGGGATAGTGTCAGCCTGTGCAAAACGCTCCGTCAGCAGCGTGGCTTCTTCTTCGCGCAACTTGAGCCAACTCTCCATATCGGCCAGCCAGTCCGGCAGAACGATTTGCTGGTTAATGGTGCTCAACAGGTTGATACCCGGCAACAATACGATTATCAGTACGACAACCAAACCGGCTGTCTGCCAACTCATCCCTTTGTCCAGGTGTAACCAACGCACAGGCTGGTCGGACCACAGCCAAACGGCGATCAGTACAGGCAGGATAAAGAAGGCAAAGGACTGTAGAACTTGCAGTATTCTCAGTTGTGATAGTGTGGGATTGGGTCCCACCACCGCAGACCAGATGGCAATCGTCGGAATGGTCAACAGCATGACTAATCCCATCCATGTCATGAGTCGGATGATGATGTTTTTGCCAGAAAGTGCACCTTTTAGTTTCATACTGCATAAAAAATTTCTGCAAAGTTACAAATTATTTTGCAATTTTCCAAAACTTTTTGCAATAATTCGTTTTTTTTAGCAAAAAATTTGGTTAATTCAAAAAAAACCACTACCTTTGCGGCCGTTTTCCGAAAAAATTGAGCGCATGAGCAAAAATTTAGTCATAGTAGAGTCTCCCGAAAAGGCACGAACCATTGAGCATTTTCTCGGCAACGAGTATCACGTGTTGCCGTCCAAGGGTCACGTGCGCGATATAGAAGGTGTGGGCAAGAACAGTATGGGTATCGACCTCCAGCACGGCTACGAGCCGAATTATGTCATGGAAGAGAGCAAAGCACGTCTCATCCAGACACTCAGGAGTGAGGCTCAGAAAGCCGACACCGTGTGGCTTGCGTCCGATGAGGACCGCGAGGGAGAAGCTATTGCCTGGCACTTGAAAGAAGTCTTGAATCTGCCCGAAGAGAAGACTAAACGTATTGTTTTTCACGAGATTACGAAGACCGCTATTCTGAACGCTATAGAGCATCCGCGTGACATCGACTACAATTTGGTGAACGCACAGCAGGCTCGTCGCGTGATGGATCGTATCGTGGGCTTTGAGTTGTCGCCGGTGCTTTGGCGTAAGATAACTACAGGCCTGAGTGCAGGTCGTGTGCAGTCTGTGGCTGTGCGTCTGATTGTTGAGCGCGAGCGGGAAATAGAGGGCTTCAAAACGTCTGCTGCGTATCGTGTTGCGGCAGATTTTATCGGAAAGAACGCTCAGGGCGAGGAGGTACTCATCAAGACAGAGCTTAATCACCGTTTTGCCACCAAAGAGGAAGCACAGGCTTTTCTTGAGGAGTTTGGCAAAATGTCATATAGCGTGCGTGACGTGCAACGTAAACCCGGAACCAAGTCGCCGGCACCACCGTTTACTACTTCCACGCTGCAACAGGAAGCCGCTCGCAAACTGCGATTCCCTGTGGCCAAAACCATGCGTGTGGCGCAGTCGCTTTATGAGGCCGGTAAGATCACGTACATGCGTACTGACTCGGTTAACTTGTCATCTTTGGCTATCGCTACAGCGCGCGAAGAGGTGGTGGATCTTTATGGCACCAATTATCATAAAGCCCGCAACTTCAAGACCTCGTCCAAAGGGGCTCAGGAAGCGCACGAAGCCATTCGTCCGACTTACCTCAGCCATCGTACAATCACCGGTACTACCGACGAAAAGAACCTGTACGAACTGATCTGGAAACGCGCTATTGCCTCGCAGATGGCCGATGCCAAAGTGGAGACAACGCGTGTAGAGGTGGCTTGCGAAGGCTCGCCTTACCTGTTTGTCGCTTCGGGTGAAGTGGTGTTGTTCGACGGTTTCATGCGTGCCTACGTGCAATCGACAGATGACGAGAATGTACAGTCCGCACATCTGTTGCCGCAGGTAGAAGCGGGTCTGCAACTCAAGGCCAAAGAGATTGTGGCACAAGAGACGTACAGCAAGGCGCCGCAGCGTTATACCGAGGCTTCGCTGGTGAAGAAAATGGAGGAATTGGGCATCGGACGTCCTTCTACCTACGCTACCATCATCGAGACCATCCAGCAGCGTCATTACGTGGAGCGCGGAAATGTGCAAGGCAAGAAACAAGAGTATAACGTGCTCACGCTCAAGAACGGTAAATTGACCGACAAGCAGAAGACCGAGATTTTGGGTGCAGACATGGGTAAACTGTTGCCGACCGATTTGGGTCGTGCTACCAACGACTACCTTGTGGATGAGTTCCCCGCTATCCTCAACTACGATTTCACCGCCAAGGCCGAAGAAGATTTCGACAAGATTGCCGACGGTAAGGCCAATTGGGTGAAGGTGGTTGACAAGTTTTACAAGCCTTTCCACAAGATGGTAGAAGGCGTAAATCCGGGCAAACTGGAATCGCGTTTGCTGGGAACAGACCCTGCAACGGGTAAACCCGTTTATGCCAAGATAGGCAAGACTGGTCCGCTCATCCAGCTTGGAAGCACCGAGAGCGACGAGAAACCGCGTTTCACTTCATTGCAGAAAGGGCAGTCGATCTACACTATCACGTTGGAAGAGGCGCTGCAACTGTTTGAGCATGCGTTGCCTTATGTGTTGGGCGAGAAGGACGGCAAAGAAATCACTATCGGCAAAGGCAAGTTCGGCCCGTATGTGCGCTACGACGGTGAGTTTGTCAGCATTCCCAAGGGGATTGATCCGCAACATATCACCATCGAAGAAGTGGAAGAACTGCTCAACCAGAAAGCTGATGCGGCAACCCCACTCCTGGAGTTTGGCGACATTCGCGTCATGAATGGACGTTACGGAGCGTATCTCAAGGTGGGTGACGCTAACTACAAACTGCCTCGCGGGACCAAAGTGGACACGTTGACCAAAGAGCAATGCGAAGAGATTATCAAAAACTCCGAAAACTCACCTAAAAAGTCCTCTTTTAGGCGTAAGAAGTAAGTTTTTTGCGCCTAAAAGCATTTTTTTTGCTTTTTTATTTGGTCATATCAAAAAAAAGCAGTATCTTTGCACCCGCTTTTGAAGAAAGCTGGAAAATATTCGAGAAGTAGCGCAGTTGGTAGCGCACTACGTTCGGGACGTAGGGGTCGGGCGTTCGAGTCGCCTCTTCTCGACAAAGTCAAGAATCGGTGATCGAAGCGCCGCGACCCGGGGTCGGGGTTCTTACCTCGCAAACTCGGACGATCTGCTTCGCTGTACGAGTCGCCTCTTCTCGACACAATCTAACTAAAAACAAACTCTATGAAGTACACTTGTAATGTTTGCGGTTGGGAGTATGACCCTGAAGTGGGCGCTCCAGAAGCCGGTATAGCGCCGGGCACCGCTTGGGAAGATGTTCCCGCTGATTTTGAGTGCCCTCTTTGCGGCGTTGGTAAGGAAGAGTTCTCTCCTGCTGAGTAACTGCAAGTGTGCATCTGCTGACAGCCGACAATTTTGGTCGGCTGTTTTTGAATAATATGGACATACGTGAAACACCGATACAGGGCCTTTTGGTGATTGAGCCGCGCGTCTTCAAGGACGCACGGGGTTATTTCTTTGAGAGTTATTCGGCGCGCGAGTTTGACGAGAAACTTACGCCACTTGTCGGACGCAAACTGACTTTCGTTCAGGACAACGAGAGTATGTCGTCGTATGGGGTGATGCGCGGTTTGCACTACCAGCGTGCTCCGTTTACGCAGGCTAAACTGGTTCGTTGCGTACGTGGGCGCGTGCTGGATGTGGCTGTGGATATCCGCAAGGGTTCGCCTACGTTTGGGCAACATGTGGCAGTGGAACTTTCGGAGGAGAATCATCTTCAGTTCTTTATCGACAAAGGTTTTGCACATGGTTTTTCCGTGTTGAGTGAAACGGCTGTGTTCCAGTATAAATGCGATGAGTTCTATCATCCGGAGGCCGATGCCGGAATCAGCATTCAGGATACATCGTTGGGAATCGATTGGATGTTACCGGAGGACAAGGTCATCCTTAGTCCGAAAGACACTCAGCATCCTTTGCTAAAAGATATCACACCTTGGGAGCCATGGTAAAAGACGCTAAAAAGAAAGAGATGGATTCTTTTCGCCTGAATGGGGCGGAAGAAATGCCGATGGATTTGTTTCAGATGGCGTTGGAGGAATGTGCGGAAGAAGCGCAGAAGACCAACAACGAGGTTCTGGAGAATTTCTTCGTCAACATCGAAACGACGCACATCATGTCGATGGATGTGGAGAGCAAACAGTTGGACAATCGGCCCACATTGCTCATCATGGCAGGTCCTAACGGTTCGGGAAAGACCACTATCATGACGCACCTGGCCAAGCATGGCTGGCTGAAGGGAATGGTTTATCAAAACCAGGATTTCATAGCGCAGAACCTGTTTGGCGGATGGAATGATGACAGTGCTATCCGCAAGTCAGCGGCCTATTGTGAAGAAGAGCGAGAGGCGTGTCTGAAAGAGATGCGGTCCATCGCTTTTGAGACTGTCAGCGGCTTGGCTAAGCTGGATTATATCAAACGCGCCAAGTCAGCCGGTTATCGCGTGATTTACATTTTTGTATGCACCTACTCGCCTACGGTTCAGGCCAGCCGTGTTGCCATTCGTGTGATGAAAGGAGGCCACAGTATCCCGCTCAAAACGGTTATCTCGCGGTACATGGAGTCGCTGCTTAACAGTCGCGCTCTTGTGCGTGTGGCCGATGTAAGTTATATCTATGACAACTCAGCGCACAACACCCCTCCCCAGTTGCTTATGACCTTCCGTAACGGAGAGTTGGCCGAGCAACATGTGGATCCGTTGCCGCGTTGGGCACAATCGATTTTGGAGTATTAAAATCTGATCAGATATGAAAAAAGTTAGTCTTATTCTTTGCAGTGCAGCGCTGCTTCTGAGCAGTTGTGTTACACGCATTATCACTACGGCAGAGGCTCCCGTACCGAGCGCTACCGTCGTATATACCCAGCCTGCAACCCGCGTGGTCTATGGCAGTTCGTACGTACAGCCTACCAAGACTACCACTGTCGTCAAAACCTCGCCTTCCCATACCACTACGACTGTGGTCAACGTAACGGCGTTGGGTGAAGACGTCAGTTTCTTCCTTGACCTGCGTGCAGTGGGCGCGGCATTTGCTGCGGCTAACTCGCTTGAGGAGTTTGAGATGTTGCTCAACTCATCCACTTACATGCTTTCTTCGTTGGACTTGAATCGCGACGGATATGTTGATTATCTGCGTGTTGTGGAGGCTATAGACGGCTACAATCACGTGGTGATTATCCAGGCAGTGCTGGCGCAGAACGTTTTCCAGGACGTAGCCACCTTGACGGCAGAGATGAGTTATGCCACTCCGTATGTGCAAATCATCGGTGCACCATATATCTACGGCGCCAACTACTATGTTCGCCCCGTTTTTGTGCGTACTCCGCCCATGTTTGCCCGTTGGAGAGTGCCGCATTATAATCCTTGGCGTTCGCCGTATTATTGGGATTATTACCCGCACTACTATCATAAGCCGGCACCGGTTTATCTGAGCCACTATCAGGCGTATGTGAACACGTATATCACCAACAACAGGTATTGCAACCGCTGTGAGTTCGATGATCGTGTCCACTATAGCAACTACTCTCGAACAGGTTCTGAGGTGACGCGTCGTGACTATGAGACACGCCATCCGGATCAGTCGTTTTCGCAACGTATGGCCAGTGCAGACAAAAGTGGTTCGAGCCGTACGGCTACTATCTCCAATGCGCGTGAACTGCAGCAACGGGTAGCGCCTAACACGACCACTACAACCACTACCGGCCGCACATCTACCAGTCGTACCAGTCAGACAAGTTCAAGTGGTTC
>ONXE01000080.1 GCA_900321775.1 uncultured Bacteroidales bacterium | reverse complement strand
TACGACCTGGAAGGCGGAATCGGCACGCCCGAGGCCATCCTGCGCGAGTACGAGATCCTGCTCAACGAACTGCGTAAATATAACCCCGAACTGCTCTCCAAGGCGCGTGTGCTGGGCGTTTCCAAATGTGACACCGTGGACTCCGAGACCATCGAGAACCTCCGGAAATACTTTGCCGAGCATCCTATCGACAACCCCGAGGCACCCGAGACAACGGACGAGTGGGGCAACCACACGGCTACGGTGCAGGTGTGCTTCTTCTCCTCCGTGGCGCATCAGGGTCTCGATGAACTGAAGGACGCTTTGTGGGCGGAACTGATCAAAGAGTGCAACCAGGTGATTGACATCTCGCATGCGCCTATCGACGTGGTACATATCGAGCGCGACGAGCCCGAAGCCGAGGACGACGAACCGCACACCATCTACATGAACGAAGTGGACGAGGAGTGGGATCTGGACAAATACAAAGGAATAGGTTGGGACCAGTGATAAATTAACAATTAATAATTAACAATTAACAATTAATATTTTTTGTTGAAGCGTTACGAAATAATGGCTCCGGTAGGGAGTTGGGAGAGCCTCAGTGCGGCAATTGAGGCCGGTGCGGATAGTGTCTATTTTGGCATAGAGCACCTGAATATGCGTGCCCGCTCGTCTGCCAACTTCACTACAGCCGACCTGCACACTATCGTCGAGCGTTGTCAGGCTGCAGGAGTTAAGACCTATCTTACCCTCAACACGGTGATGTATCCCGAGGATCTGCCCCTCATGCGCGAGATTGTGGACCACGCCAAACAGGCCGGCCTGACCGCTATTATCGCCTCCGACATCAGTGTCATGCAGTATGCCAATGAGGTGGGCGTGGAGGTGCATCTGTCCACGCAACTGAATATCGCCAACACCGAGGCGCTCCGGTTCTACGCACAGTTTGCCGACGTGGTTGTCCTGGCGCGCGAACTGAATATGCAGCAAGTGGCCGCCATTCACCGCGACGTGGTTGAGCAACATATCTGCGGACGCCGCGGAGAGCCTATTCGTATCGAGATGTTCTGTCATGGGGCGTTGTGTATGGCCGTCAGCGGCAAGTGTTACCTGAGCCTGCAGAACTACAACCTCAGCGCCAACCGCGGAGCCTGCGTGCAGATATGTCGCCGCGGCTATACGGTTCAGGACAAGGAGACGGGCATGCAACTGGATATCGATAACCAGTACATCATGTCGCCCAAAGACCTGAAAACCATCCATTTCCTCAACAAGATGCTGGACGCGGGCGTGACGGTGTTCAAGATAGAAGGCCGTGCACGCGGAGCCGAGTACGTCAAGACAGTAGTGGAGTGTTACAAAGAGGCCATCGAGGCCTATGAGCAGGGCGAATACGACAAACCGGAGATAAAGGAGCGCATCGCCGCGTGGGATGAGCGTCTGGCGCGCGTCTTCAACCGCGGCTGGTGGGACGGTTACTATCTGGGACAACGGCTCGGCGAATGGACCCACGAATACGGCAGCCGCGCTACCCGCACCAAAGTGTATGCAGGCAAGGTGACCAACTACTTCAAGCAAATAGGTGTGGCAGAGTTTCTTATCGAAGCCGCCGAGATTCACAAAGGCGATGAGTTCCTCGTTACAGGCGAGACAACCGGCGCATACGAGGGCGTGTTCGACGACATACGAATAGACGACATCCCGCAGGACATCGTCAGCAAAGGCATATATTTCTCAGCAAAAACAGATAAGGTGCTCCACCGCGGCGACAAACTCTTCCGCCTCGTCAAAGACGAGTAGTTCAATTGTCCAATCGTAAATCGTCCAATCGTCAATTATCCGATGCTTCCTTCCAGACTGACTTGCAGCAGTTTCTGGGCCTCTACAGCAAACTCCATCGGCAGTTTGTTCAGCACTTCTTTGGCGTAACCGTTCACGATTAGTCCGACGGCGTCCTCCATGCCTATGCCTCGCTGTTGGCAGTAGAAGAGCTGGTCCTCGGAGATCTTGCTGGTCGTGGCCTCGTGTTCGACTACGGCTGTAGGGTTGTCGATCTGCATGTCCGGGAAAGTATGTGCGCCGCATTTGTCGCCCAGCAGCAGCGAATCGCACTGCGAGTAGTTGCGTGCGTTGTCGGCGCCCGGTACCACTTTGACCAAGCCGCGGTAACTGTTCTCCGAACGTCCGGCGCTGATACCTTTAGATATAATACGCGAGCGCGTGTT
Organism: uncultured Bacteroidales bacterium; assembly: GCA_900321775.1. Lineage (GTDB taxonomy): Bacteria > Bacteroidota > Bacteroidia > Bacteroidales > Paludibacteraceae > Colicola. Next base: position 6,160 of record ONXE01000080.1, on the reverse strand, counting down.
ACGCCCGAGGTGAATCATCTTCGTGCCGGTGTCGGCCTGCTGGAAGTTGTTCGTTACGGCCACGGAGTAGAACTCCGCCGACGAGTTGTCGCCTCGAAGAATGCAGCTGGGGTATTTCCAGGTGATGGCGCTGCCGGTCTCCACCTGCGTCCAGCTTAGGCGCGCGTTCTCGTAGGTGATGCCGCGTTTGGTGACGAAGTTGTAGATGCCGCCCTTGCCCTCTTTGTCGCCCGGATACCAGTTTTGTACAGTCGAGTACTTGACCTCTGCATCTTTGTGTACGATGATTTCTACAATGGCTGCGTGCAGTTGGTTCTCGTCGCGCATCGGGGCAGTGCAACCCTCCAGATAACTCAGGTAAGCGCCTTCGTCGGCTATGAGGAGCGTACGCTCAAACTGTCCCGTTCCGGCGGCGTTGATGCGGAAATAGGTGCTCAGTTCCATCGGACAACGGACACCCTTGGGGATATAGACAAACGAACCGTCGGAGAAGACTGCCGAGTTGAGCGCAGCGTAGAAATTGTCGGTGTAGGGAACGACGGAGCCGAGATATTTCTGCACCAAGTCAGGATGTTCTTTCACGGCCTCGGAGATGGAGCAGAAGATGATGCCCAGTTTTTGCAGGGTCTCGCGGAACGTGGTCTTGACAGACACGCTGTCCATAACAGCATCTACGGCCATTCCGCTCAAGGCTGCGCGTTCCTCCAGGGGTATGCCCAACTTGTCGAAGGTCTTCATCAGCTCCGGGTCAATCTCTTTGGGCGCGTCGTCGCGCTGGGTCTTAGGTGCAGCGTAGTAGGAGATATTCTGGAAGTCTATTTCAGGAATATGCAGGTGCGCCCACGTGGGAAGAGGCATCGTCTGCCATTTGCGCAGTGCCTTCAACCGGAAATCCAGCAACCACTCCGGCTCGCCTTTCTTCTCCGAGATAAGGCGCACGACGTCTTCGTTCAAGCCGCGGCTGATGATGTCCGTCTGGATATCCGTTGTGAAGCCGTACTTGTACTCCGAACCTGTTATGTCCTGAATCAGATCGTTCATTTGGTAAGTCTATAAAACACAAAAAAATCACACCCGGTGATTTTCTTGAGAGGTACCTTGCGGAGTCGAACCGCACTGACCGGTTTTGCAGACCGGGGACTAAACCGCTCATCCAAGGTACCAAAAGCGTTTCTTTTTTCGAAAGCGGGTGCAAAGGTACTGCTTTTTTTTGAACTGACCAAATTTTTTGACAAAAAAAGTGCTTTTTTGGCGTTTTTTCTCTTATTTTGCCCGAAAAAAGTAGTTTTTTCCTGTGAGGGAGTGCCAGAATGGTATTACAATGGTATTACTCAGTCTGCACCCTCTTTGCTTTGATGACGCTTGTTGTGGAGACGTTCGAAGAGGGCGAACGACGATTCGTTGTGTCGGGCAAATTCGGAGAAGAAGGGGTTGTCCTGCTGTGCGTCGAGTTTGAGTTGTGGGAAGATAACCAGGTAGTTGCGCTCCCGGAACGCGGTCTTCAGTACTTCGCCTGTTTGCATCATGTCGGGGTGGAAAGAGACGGTGGACGGGCGTGCCTGAACCACGATAAGCAGGTCGTTCTCTGCCATCGAATCGGCGATGCGGGGCAGCACAGCCCACGAGGTCATCACCTCCTGGGTCACATCGGCCTGCGTCTGTTCGATGATGCGTGCCACCATATGTCGCCACTCGTTGTAGCCGGACTCCTTCTCCGCATGTTCCGGCGCCAGGATGCGCACGTTGGTGATGGTCTTCAGGGGTTGCAGAGTGTGGTAAAGCCAAAGCCCCTGCGGAGCGGTAGTAAGCAGCGGATTGAGGGCTTTGCCGAAGCCTTGTGCTTCGTCCTCGGGCATGCCGGCGAAGATATGCGTTATCTGCTCAGCGTTGGCGATACTGAGGATGCCGTTGGAGATGTTCACCGCCATCTGCGTGTGCAGGTTCATGCGGTAGTCGGCGGCGGCGCTGATACGGGCCACCTGATCCAGCATCCGTTCTACCTGCTGCCGTTCTTCGGGTTGGCGGATGACAGCCATGGCATGCAGCGAGGAGGAACGGTCTGTGACAAAAGTGGCCAGTTCCACCAGTCGTCCGCTATTGTCAGGGTTGGCTACGGGTATGAGTATGCGCGCAGGTTGCAGGGGCTCGGCCTCAGCGTCGTTTTCTTCCAGCGCGATATGTTTGGCTGCGTGCTCGGTCAGGAACGAACTGACGGCACACGTGATGAGAATCATGATGACCGTACCGTTAAGTACGTTGTCGCCGAAGATGCCCAGGTAGTACGCAATCGTCACGGCTGCCAACGAACCGGCGGCTTTGGCGTTACTGAGGCCGAAAGTCAGTTGGCGCTGGTAACGGCTGAGGCGGAACGATTTCTGCGCCAGCCATGCCGCCAGCCATTTGCCCAGGATAGTGGCCAACGTCATCAGTGCTGCCACCAGCAGGGCGCTCCAGCCTTGGGTGAAAGCATGCAGGTCGATAAGCAGGCCTACGCTGATCAGAAAAACCGGAATGAACAACGCGTTGCCTACGAAGTTGATTTTGTTCATCAGAGGCGAGAGGTTCGGAATTTGCCGGTTCAGGGCCAATCCTGCCAGAAATACGCCCAACACCGGCTCCAGGCCCGCCAACCACGCCAGAACGCCCGATCCGGCGGCCATGAGGATGACGAACGTATATTCGACGATGCTGTCGTTGAACCGTTTGAATACTTGCTCCGTGAGGCGCGGCATGCCGTAAAACAATGCCACGAGCATCACAACCGAACCTATACCCATGCGCACCCAGAACCACGTGCCCATATGTCCGCGCGCTACGGACGCGATAACCGCCAGAACAATCATCGCCGCCGTCACGGCCACAATAGTTCCGCCGATGATGAGGCTGACGGCACGATTGCGCTGGATGTTATAACGGCTGACCACAGGGTAGGTAATCAGCGTGTGACTGCCAAGCATCGAACCCAGCAGAATACATGCGGGAAGGTCGTAACCGAACACCCAACGGCTGGCCGCAAAACCAAGCACGGCAGGGATGGTAAACGTGAAAATACCGAACAGCATGCTCTTGTATTTCTCGCGCTGCAAGTCGCTCAGGCTGATTTCTATTCCGGACATAAACATCAGGTACAGCAACCCCAGTTTGCCCAAGGTCTCGATGGTTTCGTCCCGCCCGATCCACCCCAGCGCATGCGGGCCGATGATGACGCCTGCCACAATCAGGCCGACGATGCCCGGCAGATGAACTTTCTCGCAGAGGATGGGCACTACCAGAATGATCAGCAGGATAATCGTGACTATGAGCAATGAGTTGGTAATCATAGGAAGGGAGCTGTTCGGCTGTTCTTGTTCTTTTTGACTTGTTTGGGCGTGCCTGCGGCCACTATCTGTCCGCCATCTCGACCACCTTCCGGCCCGAGGTCAATCAGGTAGTCTGCAGCGTGGATGATGTCCAAATTGTGCTCGATGATGAGGACAGAATTACCCTTGTCCACCAGTTTTTGCAGTACGCCCAACAGCACGCGCGTGTCCTCGAAATGCAGACCCGTGGTCGGCTCGTCCAGAATATACAGGGTCTTGCCCGTAGAGGGTCGGGACAGTTCCGTCGCCAGTTTGATGCGCTGGGCTTCACCGCCGGAAAGGGTGGTGCTGGATTGTCCCAGCTTGAGGTACCCGAGTCCGACCTCCTGTAACGTCTTGATTTTATTCAGGATATGCGGTTGTGCCTCGAAGAACTCCACGGCCTGGTTGATGGTCATGTCCAGCACTTCGGCGATGTTCTTGCCCTTGAAGCGCGCCTCCAGCGTCTCGCGGTTGTAGCGTTGTCCGCCACAGACCTCGCAGGGCACGTACACGTCAGGCAGGAAACGCATCTCGATGGTCTTGTAGCCGTTCCCGGCACATTCGTCGCAACGTCCGCCTTTGGTGTTGAAGGAGAAACGCCCCTGTTTCCAGCCGCGTATCTTCGACTCGGGCAGTTCGGCAAACAGCGCGCGTATGTCGGCAAAGACGCCCGTATATGTGGCGGGATTGCTGCGCGGAGTGCGCCCGATAGGCGACTGGTCCACTGCCACCACTTTGCCGATGCACTTGGCGTAATCCACCTCCTCTCCTTCCGCCGTGCGCACGAAGCATCTGTCGTAGGGCATGGGTCGGCGCAGGGAACGATAGAACCGCTGCGAGAGGATGGGGTAGAGCGTCTTGTTGATGAGGGTCGATTTGCCGGAGCCCGAGACACCTGTCACTACCGTCAGCGTGCCAAGGGGGATTTCGGCGGTCACGTCCTTCAGATTGTTGCCGTGGCAGCCCTGCAACACCAGCACGTCGCCGCTGCCGGGCCGGTTCTCGCTGGCGGGCATCTTGCGCTTGCCGTTGAGGTAATCGGCCGTGAGAGTGTCGGTTTGGAGCATCTCTTCGGGTGTGCCCGAGAAAAGGATCTTGCCGCCCAGACGTCCGGCCTTGGGTCCGATGTCCACAATCCAGTCGGCGCTGCGCATCATCTGCTCGTCGTGCTCCACCACGATTATCGTGTTGCCCAGATCCCGCAGTTCTTTGAGCGAATTAATCAGGCGCTCGTTGTCGCGCTGGTGCAGACCTATGCTCGGCTCGTCCAGAATATAAAGCACGTTCACCAACCGGCTGCCTATCTGTGTGGCCAGACGGATACGCTGCGCCTCACCGCCTGACAGCGAATCACTCGGGCGGTTCAGGTTCAGGTACTGCAGCCCCACCGCCTCCATGAAAGCGAGGCGTTTGTCTATCTCTTTGAGGATCTCCTCGGCTATGCGTTGCTGGCGCGCGTTCAGTTGTACGTTCTTCAGATACGTGCGCAGTTCCGTCAGGTCCATGCTGGCCAACTCGGCGATATTCTTGTCGCCAATGCGGAACATCAGCGACTCGCGACGGAGCCTTTGCCCATGACACTCGGGACATTCCTGCATGTCGGAGGGCTCTTCCGAGTTCTCGTTCTCAGCGGGTTTGTTCGGGTCGCTTATCTTGCCTTCCAGCCAGGCAATCACGCTCTCCTCGTCCGGCAGGTCCTCGTCGGAACGTTTGTCCGTGGGCACGATACCCAGCCCCCGGCAGCAGGGGCACCAACCTTGCGGGGTGTTGAAGGAGAACGAGTGCGGCGCGGGTTCAGCGTAGGCGATGCCGGTGGTGGGACACATCAGCGAGCGCGAGAAATAATGCAGCGCATTGTCGCCTTTGCGTGTGACCATACATAGTCCGCCGCCCAGTTGCATCGCATGCGAAACCGAGTCGAGTATGCGCTTCTGCAGTTCTTCCCTTTGACTGTCCTCCTCTTCCCTTTGACCTTTGACCTTTGACCTTTGACTGTCATCTCCGACAACAATCCTGTCCACTACCACCTCTATCGTGTGGTTCTTGTAGCGGTCCACGCGCATGCCCTGCGTCAACTCCTGAATCTCTCCGTCCACGCGCACATAGACAAACCCTTTCTTGCGGGTCTGTTCGAACAGTTCTTTGTAATGGCCCTTACGGTTGTTGACCAGCGGCGCGAGGATATAGATGCGCTCGCCTGCATAGTCGTGCAGGATGATGTCGGTGATCTGTTCGTCGGTGTAATGCACCATCTCCTCGCCTGTGTTGTACGAGTAGGCTATACCCGCACGGGCAAACAGAAGTCGAAGATAATCATACACTTCCGTGATAGTTCCTACCGTGGAGCGCGGGTTGTGCGAAGTGGTCTTCTGGTCGATACTGATCACGGGCGACAGGCCTGTTATCTTGTCCACCTCGGGCCGTCGCATGTTGTTCAGGTAGCCGCGAGCATAGGCCGAGAAGGTGTCGATATAGCGTCGCTGGCCCTCGGCAAAGATGGTGTCGAAAGCCAGACTGGACTTACCGCTTCCGCTCAGGCCTGTGAACACAGTCAGTTTGCCGCGCGGGATTTGCACGTCCACGTTTTTGAGGTTATGTACCCTCGCACCTGTTACTTGTATCCAACCTTCTTCTTTCACGACTCAGCAGAGAACATATCCTCCATGGTTTTGTTGCCACGGGTCAGTTTTTTGATGGTTATATCTTGCAGTTTGTTGTTAGCCAGACGCAGGTTGTTGCCCGAGCTGGTCAGTTTCTCCTTGATTTTCTGCAGTTGCTCGATGGACTTGTCGATGGCGGCGATGGCCTCCTCGTACTGA
>ONXE01000092.1 GCA_900321775.1 uncultured Bacteroidales bacterium | reverse complement strand
CGCGCGGAAGGCGAAAGGAATGGCGGTGAGGCAGGCTGCGACAACCACGATCATGTACCCGCGGATGTTCTTGCGCGTCTCGTCGGCGACGGTGGCACCGAAGACCTTACGAACGGCTATGTCGTGCTGTTTCAAAGAGACGAACCAGGTACTGAGGCCCATGAGTCCGAGCAGCGAGAGAATCAGCATCAGGGCCGCGAAGATCGAGATAGTGGTCATCAGCACCCGTTCGTCGCGCAGCGACTCGCGGTTGAGGTCGTTGACATAGCCTTTCAGATGCGGCTCTTTATAGACACCCCACGCCTCGTCAAGCGTCTTGTGCATGCATTCGAGGATAGCTTTCTCTGCCGCACTATGGTTGCCGATGGTCTTGATAGCCAGCGACTTGTAGTAGGCGGTCATACTCTCGAACCAGTCCTCCTGCACAGAAACATAGCAGTGCTCGTCGCTGTAGTAATTGGGTCGGAAGTCGGCGATGACGCCGCCGACGGTGGTGATGCCCATGCGAGCCATCTGATCTTCGGAGAGTCGCGGGTCTGCGGGATCAAGTCCGAGTTGTTCCACCAGCGACTCGGTAAGCCACGCCACTTTCTCGCCCTCGCGGTGGAAATCGCGGACAATGGTAAAAGCATACACTTCGAACGCCTCGCGGGTGCAGATGAGTTTGCCCGTATATATTCCGGCTTGTGAAGCGCGTTCTCCATCCTCGGTGTAGTAACCCATGCTGGCAGGACCGCCTTCCATGGGTAGGAATGACCATTCGGCGATGCTTCCCGGATGGTCGTCACATTTGCCTACCTGCTCGACGCAAGGCAGCTGCTTGAGGGCATCAACGGCAGGGTCAAGTTCGTGGTGGGCGTATGGTCCGTAGAGGTAATAGATGTCGGTGGCGTCGATGCCAAGCGGCAGGTTGACCATTTTGCGGTACTGCGCCGCATAGACGAACGAGGCGACCAACAGCGCCATCGTGATGAAGCACTGGATGAAGATAAACACCTTGCTGAACACCATCTTGTTGCGGCTACGGAGCTCACCTTTGACCACGTCAATGGGTTTGAAACGCGAGAGGATGAGTGCAGGCACGAGGCCGGCTAGAGCGCTGACAATCAGGATGAGCAACACGTAGATGCAGACGTTCTGCCAAGTGAAGGCGATACGCATGTCGAAACCCAGTTGCGCAACGCGGAAGACCTCGTTGAAGACGGGCATGACGGCGTAGGACAGGAGCAGTCCGAGGGCAAAGCAGACGGTGGTCATCAGGAGCGATTCGGCCAGCAGTTTGAGGATGATGCCGGCGCGTGACGAACCCAGCAGTCGGCGTGTGGCCATCTCTTTGGCGCGGAAGGTACCCAAGGCCACATTGAGGGCGATGTAGTTGAAGATGGCGAAGATAAGCAACAGCAGCGACAGGACGGCCATCTCTTTGAAAATAACCGAGTTGATGCTGGTCAGCGAACCGCTGCTGGTAGAGGTCAACTCGTCGTAACGGACCAGTTGCATGAACTCTTTGACGGAGTGTTTCTGCTGCTCGTCGCCGCCGTACATGGCGGAGTACTGCACCTCTGCCGCTTCATGGAGTTTGGCGGCCAGTTCCTCGCGGTCGGTGCCGGGCTGCACACGGAACAGGCAGAGGTCCTTCTGATGGATACGCTGCGGGTGGTCCCAATAGTACTGAAGGGTCGGGCCGGCGATGTTGATTACCACATCGTGCGGCAGCATGATAGAGCGCTCATAATCAGCGATAATACCCTCGATGGTATATTCCAGATTGTCGAGGACAAAAGTCTTGCCGACAGCGTCCCGGCCATAGCCTATCTTGCGCGCAAAAGCCTCGGAGACGAGTGCGGCGGTGTTGTCGCGCAGCACCTCGCGGTTGCCCTTGATGAAACGGGTCGGGATGAAGTCGAAGTAGTTGAGGTCGCAGAGCAGGAGCTCGATGCTGTAACTCTCTGTCCCCACTTTGATATCCGCAGGACGCGTGGCGCTGAAGAGGGTCGTCTCCTCTACCTCGGGGATGTTGTTCTCGAGGAACTCGGGCTGGTCGAAACATCCGGCCAGATAATTCGGGTAGAAGGTGAACGCGTAGATTCGGTCGTAGTCGCGGTTCTCGTGGTTGACGGTCCAAAGGTCGGACACGTAACTGACGAGCGGGATGATGAAGGCGAGCGCAATACTGATGCCCAGCACCTCGATGGCGGCGTAGAGCTTGTTGCGCGACAGGAAATTCAGGTAACTTTTCATAAGGCGTGGCGTTTAGAGTTCGTTTTTCACGTCGGAAACAATCTGTCCGTCGAACAGGTCGATGGTGCGCTGCGCGAAGGCGGCATCTTTGGGCGAGTGGGTGACCATGACAATGGTTGTTCCCTCCGCGTTAAGCTCAGTCAGCAGGTCCATGACCTCTTTGCCGTTTTTGGAGTCGAGGTTACCGGTAGGCTCGTCAGCGAGGATCAGTTTCGGTCCAGCCACCACGGCACGTGCGATGGCTACGCGTTGCTGCTGACCGCCCGAGAGTTGTTGCGGGAAATGGTTCGCGCGGTGGGAGATGGCCATTCGGCGCATGATGTCCGTCACGCGCTGCTTGCGCTCGGAAGAACTGATATTCAGGTAGCGAAGCGGCAACTCGATGTTCTCATAGACGTTGAGTTCGTCGATGAGGTTGAAACTCTGGAAGACGAAGCCGATGTTGCCTTTTCGGAAGGCGGTGCGCTCCTTTTCCTTGAGGTTGGCCACTTCCGTTCCGAGCAGTTTATAGCTGCCGCCGGTGGGATTGTCCAACAATCCGAGGATATTCAGGAGCGTGGATTTGCCGCATCCCGAAGGACCCATGATGGCGACGAACTCACCCTGTTTGATTTCAAACGACACGCCATTGAGCGCGGTTGTCTCGATTTCTTCCGTGCGGAAGACTTTGCTTAGATTGGTTACTTGAATCATACTATAGAGAATTAATAATCAACAATTAATAATTAACAATTAATAATTAACAATTAACATTTTTTTGGGTTGATCAGAAAACGAGTACATCGTTGTCGCCGAAGTTGTCGTAGCTGGAAGTGATGACACGTTCGCCGGGCTGCAGTCCCTCCAGGACCTCATAGAACTGCGGGTTTTGTCGTCCGATGCGGATGTCGCGTCGCACTGCCCGGTTGTTGCCTGTGAGGACGAAAATCCACTTGCCGCCGGTGGTTGAGAAGAACATGCCGCGGGGGATGAGGACGGCCTCTTCGGACTGTCCGAGTTGCAGGTTCAGATAATAGGTCTGCCCGCTGCGGATGTTGTCGGGCTGATCGTCGGGGAACTTGAAATCAGCTTTGAACTTACCCTCCCGCACCTCGGGGTAGATCTTGCGGATTCGGGTTGTGTAGGTCTCGCCCTGACGGTCGAACGTAGCCTCCAGTCCCGCCACGACGCGGTCGATATAATGCTCGTCGATTTGGGCCTCTATCTTGTAGGTTCCGACGGAGTTGATCTGGCCTATCCTGGTTCCCGCGGAGATGGATTGTCCGAGGGCCACATCCAGGAGTCCCAGTTCGCCGTCGATGGGCGCTTTGACCACCAGGTTGTCCTTGCGTCGGCGTATCATCTGCATATTCAGAATCATGTTGTCGAGGGACTCTTCCATGCGGTCGATTTGCGTGCCGCGGAAGAGGCTGTCCTGACGGGAACGCTCGCGGATAAGGAGGTGTTTCTGACGGGCAAGACGGTAGTCTTCCTCGGCTTTGAGGTACTCCTCGCGGGCGATAAGTTTGTCCTCGTAGAGGGCTTTCTGCTGCTCGTAGGCGCGGCGCAGACGCTCGACTTGCGTGCCATATTCCAGTTCATTCTGGCGGACATCCAGTTTCTGCTGCTCCATCTGAATCTGCGTGTTGCGGAGGATATTCTCCTTCTCCGCCAGTTCGGCTTCGGAGTTGAGAATCTGCAGGTCCAGCGCATCGTTGCTGAGGATGAGGATGGGGTCGCCGGCATGCACATAGGACCCTTCTTCCACCAAGATCTGCCGCACTATCCCACCCTCTTGCGGGGAGAGTTGGATGGTGGTCATGGGCAGTACGCGCCCGCTGACGCGGATATAGTCCTTGAACTCGCCCTGTGTGACCGTGTCGATGGCCAGTCCTTCGGCATCCACGCGGAGCGTGCTGCTGTCCGGGCGAACGATGAGATACACTACAAACGCGAGCATCAGCGCCCCAAACCACCATGGCGCGGAACGCTTGCTAAAGAGCATGCCCAAGCCTTTTTTCTTTTCTATTACTTTATCCATTGTAGTTTCAAGTTTCACGTCATTGGTTCACATATTCCGTTCCGGCGTAGTAGCGCACGACGGCCTGGCGGATGAGCAGGCGGAAAAGCGAGTTCATCTCGTCGGCTCGGGCACGGAGGTAATTGTTGTTGGCGGTCTGGAACTCGAGGGGCGAGATGAGGCCCTGCTCCAGTTTCTTCAGGTTGAGCGAGTAGGCCTCGGCCTGCACGGAGGCTTTGTGTTGCGCCTGGCGATAGGCCGTAGCGCTGCCGTCGCGGTCTTGAATAGCGCGCCGCACTTCGGACTCCACCTCGCGGCATTTCTGGTCGTAGGTGGCAGTTGCCGCTTTCAGCGCATTGCGTTTGCGCGTGATCTTGCTCCATTTGCCCAGTCGTCCCCAGATAGGGATAGACAACGACAGTTCCACGTACTCTCCGCCGTTGTTGCGGAACTGGTCTGGAAACGGTGTGGGTTCGCCGCCGCGGTACGAATAGTAACTGGTGTTCCAGCCCGCGTAGAGTCCCAGTGTAGGCAGCAGTTGCCATTGGGCTGTTGAGAGTTCGCGCTTGGCGTTGAGTTGCTGCATGGAGGCTATCTGCACGTTCGGGTCGTGCTCCAAGGCAAAATCGACCACGGCACGCGCCTCGGACGCCTCCAACTGCCATGTGGGCATGACCGTATCCACGACCAGTTCATCCTCGGGCGGCCAGAACATCAGGTCGGCCAGGGTCATCTGCATGTTCCGATAGAGGTTCTCCGAGTTGATGAGGTCGTACTGTCGGTCCGCGAGATCGGCTTCCATCTGGATAACGTCGGCATGCCCTTTCTGCCCGAGGTCCTCCTGTCGGCGCGCCTTGGCAAGAGCCTGTTCGGCGGCTGCCAACTGTTGGCGATAGACTTCCGTAAGGCGCTGATAATAAACGACATTGTAGTACGCCTCCATCACGGCCAGGCAGATGTCCGCCTCGGCTTGACGCTCCTCGGAGCGGGCGATGAGCAGTCCGGTCTTGGATATCTTGTAGTTGTTCACAGCCTGAAAACCGTCGAAGAGCGTGTAACTGGCGCTCACGCCGTAGGAGTTGTGGAACGACGTGGTTCGGGAATAGATGTTGGTCTGCGGGTCGATGGTTCGGCCAAAGTTGTAACTGGCGTACGTGGTGGCGCTGATTGACGGCGTGAACAAAGCGAGTGCCGCGTCGCGCCTGGCGATACGGGCATCGTCTATCGCAGCCTGACGGATGCGTATCTTCGTTGAGTTGGAGATGGCAAACGCCATGCAATCATGCAGCGTCATCACTTGTCCGTGCATGCCGGCCGCTATGAGCAACAATAATATGATTGTTCTTAGTTTCACCATTTTTGATCAAGCTTTGCAAAATAGCATGCACACACCGTGCCAAACTATTTAATAGTCTGGTTATCAAGTTGTTTACTGATTCTGTAAAAGTGTAAAACAGTGTAAACCTTTACACTTGGTTGTAAAGAAAGTTTACACTTTTAGCGGAAGCGAAGGCAGAAAACGGTTTGGTTCAGGTCGCTCTGCTCGAGGTCGATGGTTCCGTCGTGCTGGCGCATGATCTGTCGTGCCAATGCCAGGCCGATGCCCGAGCCGTCGGGTTTGGTGGTATAGAACGGCACAAAGATCTGCTCGCTGTTTTCCGGAGAAATGGGTTCGCCGTCATTGCTGACGTGCAGGGCCACTTCGTCGTCTTTGCCGCTCTCGGCGGAGATGGAGATATGTTTCGCGCCGGCCTGCAGGGCGTTCTTGAGCAGGTTGATGATGACGCGGCTGATTTGGGCCTCATCGGCATAGATAATCAGGTCGGTTTTGTCAGCTGAAAACGAGCAAGTTGCGCCCGCCTCGGACAGCGCCTCCGTATTGAGGTGGATGACGCTTTCCATCAGGTCTTGCACCTTGACCGCCTTGCGTATGGGGCGAGCCACGCCGGACAACTCGCGGTAGGTCTCCACAAAACGGATGAGGTTGTTCGACGAGTCGGAGATAGTCTCCAATCCGGCTTTGATGTCCAGTTCGCTCCTACCCTGTTTGTCCACCGACTTGGCCAAAGCGTCGCTCAGCGAGGCGATAGGAGCCACAGTGTTCATGATCTCGTGCGTGAGTACGCGGATGAGTTTGGTCCACGAGTCCTGTTCACGCGCCTGCGCCTGTTTCTCGTAGATGGTGCGGATGCGGTTGAGGGTGCGGTTGAAACGGCTGTTGTCCCGGAAACGGAAATTCAGTTCCCCGTCCTCCAGCGCGTCCATCATATACGACACCTTTTTTATGTCGCGCCTACGCGTACGCATAACGGCGATGATTGCGGTCACTACCGCCACCACCACTGCCACAACGATAATATGCCAGATAGTGAACGTCACAGGCCGAATTTTTTCAGTTTTGCATAAAGAGTCGGTCGACTGATTCCCAGCGCTTTAGCCGCGGCAGAGATGTTGCCGTGGAAGCGCTCCACCGCTTCGCGGACCATGCGCTCTTCTTCGGCTTCGCTGACCGCCCGAAGGGTCCCTTGCGCCATGCTGTCCGGCCGGTCCGAGAGGATGTCCCGTGCGGTCAGAACCGTACCTTCAGAGAGGATGACGGCTTTCTCGATGACGTTCTGCAGCTCGCGTATATTGCCGTTCCATCGGTTAGACAGGATAGCCTGTCGGGCCTGTTCGTCGAAGCCTGTCAGCGGCCGGTGGTAGTGCTCGGCGAAAGAGCTGAGGAACAGTTCTGCCAGGGGCATGATATCCTCGCGGCGCTCACGCAAAGGCGGCAACATCAAGTGGACGGTATTGATGCGGTAGAACAGGTCCTCGCGAAAGCGTCCCTCGCGGATGAGGGCGGGCAGGTCCATGTTGGTCGCGCAGATGAGGCGGATATCTACGGGGATGGTTTTTGTGCCGCCGACGCGTACGATACTGCGGCTTTGGATGGCGCGCAACAACTTGGCCTGCAGGTGCAGGGGGATGTTGCCTATCTCGTCCAAGAACAGGGTGCCGCCGTTGGCCTGTTCGAACTTTCCTTCGTGGTCGGAATGCGCGTCGGTGAAAGCGCCTTTGACATGTCCGAAGAGCTCGCTCTCGAACAGCGTCTCGGGGATAGCGCCGGCGTCCACCGCCACCAAAGGCTGGTTGCGACGCAGGCTGTCGGCATGGATGGCGCGCGCCAGCATATCTTTGCCCGTGCCGTTCTCGCCCGTGATGAGGACCGTTGCGTCGGTGGGGGCAATCTTGCTCACGTTGCGGCGGAGGACCTGCAGGTCTTTGGTCGGAACGACGCTGCCCGCTGTTCCTTCCGTTCGAAGCCACAAACCGAGTGGCTTCTCCATCCGTTAAGCGGGGACACCTCCGGGTTAATGGTTAAGGGTGCGGGAGTGTAACCCTCTGCGCGCATCGCTTTATCACGAGCCGACGAGAGCGTTTCTAACAGTTTGTCGTTCTGCCAGGGTTTGACGATGAAATCGAACGCTCCGCGTTTCATGCCCTCTACGGCCAGTTGCACATCGGCGTAGGCGGTGAAGAGCACCACTTCGACGCTTGGTTTGCGTCGCTTGATTTCGCCTATCCAGTACAAGCCCTCTCCGCCGGTGTTGATGGCCGCGGTGAAGTTCATGTCCAACAGTACCACGTCGGGTTGGAAATCGTCCAACTCGCTTATGAGCGAAGTCGGCGAGGCGATGGTCCTGACCGCTGCAAAATGCAACGGAAGCAGAATCTCCATCGTCCGACGAATGCCGGCGTTGTCATCCACCACTACTATTTTGCCTTTTTTGGTGCTCACTGTTTCGTTTTCGGGCGCAAAGTTAGTAAAAAGTTTTGACATGACCAAGAAAAAAGCAAAAAAACGCATTTAATTTCTACAAACTTGCTACAAACTTGCGTTTATAGCCAGTTTTCTTTCCTAAAACGGACGATCTGCTGCGCTGTGGCGGCGAAAAATAGTGTAAATCCTCACGGAATAAGGGTTAAGGGTTCATGGTTAAGGGTTCATGGTTAAGACCCTTCTAGGCGGAGGCCTCAAAATCAGTTTGGCACGGAAATTGTAAAAGAAGGTCATTATCAATGATGAAAGGAATGGAGATATGAAGAAACTATTGTGGCTGATGCCGGTATTGGCGCTGATGGCGTGCAATATAGACGGTCCGGACAATCCGGACGTTGACCCGAGTACGTGTCCTATTGACACGACAGCAAACAGAGGTGATGACGCGGGTGATTTTGTAGAGAACCAGACATGGGAAAGTGCCGTGAGCGTGGTATGGAACGGCGCTTCGGCGAGTGTGAACGGCCAGGTGGACGGTGTGAGTGTGTCCAGCGAGAACGGCTATGTGGTAGTGACCTCTACAGCCAAGCATGTGGAGTACAACCTGAGCGGAAAAGGCACGGGGCAGATGAAGATATACAGCGACTACAAATTTCGCATAAATCTGAACGGGCTCACGTTGACGTGTCCCGACGGTCCCGCCATCAACAATCAGGGCAATAAGACCTGTTATATAGTGGTTTCCGGGACTAATGTGCTGGAAGACAGGAGCACATATGCCACGTCAGAGGAAAGTCAAAAGTCCGCATTTTTCTCAGAAGGGCAGTTGGTGTTTACCGGCACGGGTGTTTTGAGTATAACCGGCAACTACAAACATGCGCTGGCATCGGACGATTATATCCGTATTCGTGAGGGCGAGATTAACCTGACGGCTGCAGTGTCGGACGGCCTGCATGCCAACGACGGCATCATCATAGATGGCGGCAAGCTGAGTGTGAGTGCGGCGGGTGACGGAATGCAGTGCGATACGAGTTCGGTGGTTGTGACCGGCGGCAATGTGACTATCACCAAGGCGGGAGACAAAGGTATCCTTGCCTATGGCAACATCTTGATATTAGGCGGTACAGTCGTGGTTCATTCGGCGGACAAAGGCATCAAGACACAGGGGAATCTGCTGGTGGAAGGCGGTTCGGTGATGGTGTTTGCGGGTAGCGACTCAGCGCAGGCCGCGTATGCGGGTCCTGGCGGCGGTCCCGGCGGCCACGGTGGTGGTCCCGGTGGTGGTCCCGGTGGTGGCGGTGAGTCGTCCGGCGCGGAAGGTATAGAAGCCAAAGGCGATATGGCACTGATGGGCGGCGTAGTGTATGCGCAGGCCAGCGATGATGCCATCAACTCGGGCGGAGACATGTACCTCTGTGGCGGTATGGTGTGCGCCTACTCGACGGGCAACGACGGCATAGATGCCAACGGCAACTGCTATATACAAGACGGTTTGGTGTATGTCATCGGTGCAGGCTCGCCGGAGATGGCCATAGACGCCAACAGTGAGGCGCAGAAGAAACTGTACGTGCAGGGCGGTACGTTGGTGGCGATAGGCGGCCTGGAGAGCGGAGCAGAACTGGAGCAGACGTGCTATTGGACGAACACGTGGAACAAGAGCACATGGTATGTGTTGAGCGCGGGCAACGATATGTTTGCCTTCAAAACACCGGCATCGGGCGGCTCGTCACTGATTGTGTCTCCGCCTACGGCGCCCACACTGCTGTCCGGCGTAACGGTGACCGGCGGCGACCCGATTTTCAACGACATGGGATACCTTGACGCGGAGACCATGGATGGTTCGCTTGTGCTTCTGGATGAATATGAAGGCGGGTCCGGCGGCCCGGGGGGAAGACCCTGGTAGAGGACCCTTATAAGGCCTATTGGACTTATGGAAATTATAGGACCTATGAGGAGCCGGGGAACGCAGTAGGCGGTGTACAAAAACATAGTTTTTGCTTTAAAGAGTGCATTTTTCGCAAGAAAGTGCACTTTTTTTTGTGTTTTTTGGTGGAAAAGTGTCAACATCCGTTCCAGATATTGCCAATATTTGCAGCGGAAAATTGTGTAAAGTCACAGACATTTACATTTTCCCGGCAAAATATTTGGTCATGTCAGGAAAAAGCAGTATCTTTGCACCCGCAATCTGCTCGGCCTATCCGCACGAGCGGACTTGTAGTCATGCCCAAGTAGAGGCAAAACGGAACAGAATAGTATGAAGAGAGGGATATTTTTTCTTTGTTTGGCCCAGTTGGCGGTGTCGATAATGGCACAGCCTCAGGCCGCATATTATACGGCTTCGACGCTTGACGGAAAGAACGGTCAGGCGCTGGAGTTGGCGTTGCAGAGTATCGTGTACCCGCACACCAAGATCAGTTATAACGGCCTGTGGGAGGCATATGAGACGACGGACCTGGCGCCGATGGACTCCATACCCGGTTCGTATGCGGGCGATAACAGCAAACTGGTGTACGACATGTATGCGTGGATGCGCTGGTTCCCGAAGTTCTATGAGGACAACGACCACAGCCAGACGGGCGGTATCAACCGCGAGCACTGCGTGCCGAATAGTTGGTTTGGCGGCGAGAGCGGCAATCCTATCGCTTACACCGACCTGCATCACCTGTTCCCTTCGGACGGCGCGGCCAACAACGCCAAGCAGAACTATCCTCTGGGCGACTCGATTGGTGGTGTGACCCGCAGTTTTCCGACCAGTACAGGCACTTATCAGGGCAAGACCTATGTGACGCCGCAGAACGCGTGCAGCCACGTATGGAACGTGCCGGAGGGTCTGCGTAGTCGGTTTGGCGGCGCGACGAAGGTGTTTGAACCGGCAGACATGTACAAAGGTGATTTTGCGCGGGCCTATTTCTATGTGGTTTGCGCCTACGAGAAGAAACTGCGCTGGCAGACCTCGGAGAACACGATGTTTGTTGGCGACAGCACCACCTATACCACTATTCAGCCTTGGGCGTTGAGTCTGCTGCTGGATTGGCACCGCAACGACCCTGTGAGCGAGAAAGAGAAAGTGCGCAACAACGCTGTGGAGAGTCTGCAGGGCAACCGTAATCCGTTTGTCGATTACCCTGAGTTGGTGGAGTTTATATGGGGCGACAAGACCTCGGAGGCATTCTCTTTGGCGGCCGCGGCGTGCTCCTACAACAGCGTTTATTATGAGATTGGGACTTCGGATATAGCAGGTGGATCGGTTGTTGCCACTCCGGCGGCTGCATTGGCCGGTACGGAGGTGACGTTGATTGCTACGCCTGACGAGACGCATCTGTTTGAGAACCTGGCAGGCAACTGGTCGGTGATGAACGGCTCGACGCCTGTGGATGTGACGGTGGGCGAGGGTAACAGTTGCTCGTTCGTGATGCCGGCGGGAAATGTGACGGTAAACGCTACGTTCCGCAACAACCCGAGGGCCAATCATTACTTGCTGCGCGAGGATTTCTCGAGCATCACGACAGGCAATAATACGGATGTGAACCACTCGAGTTCGGCCTGGAACTTGAACAGCAATTTCTCGACTTCGTCCAACGTATATCAGGCCGGCGGGGCGATACGTATCGGCAAAAGTGATGCGGCGGGGTCGATTACAACGAAGCAACTGGATCTGTCGCAGAACGGCGGCCGGTTCATGTTGAGTTTCGACGTGAAAGGCTGGACCACGGTGGAAGGTGACATCACGGTGACCATCACGGGCCAGGAGCCGAAGACGTTTACTTATACTTCGACCATGAGCGGCGAGTTCCAGACTATTCAGAGAGTGTTTGAAGGCGGCACGGCGAACGCGACGATTACGTTTGCCACCACGGCCAAGCGCGCGTTCCTGGACAATATCAAAGTGTACTATTTCCTCGGCATGCAGGAGATAGAGATCTCTTCGGCAGGTTGGGCCACGTACTACACAGACTCGGCATTTGTAATGCCGGCGGGGCTTTCGGGTTACACGGTTTCGTATGACGGCGAAGCGTTGTCGCTGGCGGAGACCTATCCGGCAGGAACTGCGGTGCCCGCGGAGACGCCGATGTTGGTTCGCGGAGAGCAGGGAGTTTATCCGTACGTGTTAGCAAGCCCGTCTCAGAAAGTTGTACAGACTTTTCTCTACGGCCATCTGCACTCCGGCACTATTTCGGCCGTGGAAGGCGCTACGTATTACTACAAACTGTTCAAGCCCGCAGAAGGTGCGTTGGGTTGGTACTGGGGCGCAGAAGACGGCGGTCAGTTCCCGCTGGGTGACCACAAAGCTTATCTGGCTCTGCCTATAGGTGCGGGTGCGCCGAGCTGCTTCCTGATAGAAGACTCTGCCACGGAAGTGGAGCAACTGACAGAATGGCAGAAAACACCCGACTGGAACGAGCCGGTTTACAACATTTTGGGTCAACGCGTGTCACGCGGTTACAAGGGAATCGTCGTGCAGCGCGGAGTTAAATATCTGGCACGATAATTGAAAGGAACAAAGACAAGGTATGAAAACTGTATATATATCACCTCAACTGAGCAAAGTGATGATGGAAGGACGCGATATCCTGACCACCAGCACACCGGATGGTGTTCACAACGAGTACAAACCCGGCGAAGGACTTGCTCCCGAGAGACAAAGAATTTGG
>ONXE01000082.1 GCA_900321775.1 uncultured Bacteroidales bacterium | reverse complement strand
TCCTCTCAGGAAGACTGATGTCTAATTGTCCGCGCATGTATTCGCCGGGCGTGATGCCGGTTTTGTTCTTGAACATGCGCGTGAAATGATGCGGATAATCGAAGCCAAGCATATATGCCGTTTCGCTGATACTGCGCCCGCTCATGAGGATATTCTTCGCCAAACGAATGATATACGACTGGATGTACTCCTTGGCGGAAGCCCCGGTGGCTTGCTTGACCAAATCGCCGAAATAGCCTGCTGAATAAGCCATCTCGGATGCGCAATAGGCTACAGTAGGCAAACCGTGTTGTGTCTGCTGTTCTTCGTAGTAGTAGCGGTCCAACAAAGCGTGAAAGCGCTTGAGCAAATCAGGCTCTGCTGCCGTACTTCTGGCGCTTTGTGGCCAATAAGCGCGTTGGCAGTAATCGAGGATAAGCCTGAGATAGCCCACGATGATATTCCTTAGTGCGGAGCTGTCGGAATGTGTCCGAAGTTCCTCACGCAGACTGCTCAAGAGTTGGTCTATCGCATCCCAGTCCTGAGGATCCAGCGGAATAGAGTCGGTAAAGAAATAGGAGAAAAACTTATATTCGGATATATGTGCCTCGAGGTCAGTTTTGCTCATCAATTCAGGCGACCACAGCACGGCCCATCCGCTCAAAGAAAGGGCAACGCCGTCGTCTTCTTTGCCTCCGATTTGTCCGGGGGCGACAGCGATAACCGACCAATTGCTGGCTTGCACGGGGCGGATGCCGTACGACAAGTTCTGCGGGAACTCCCGCTGAATGAACAACCCATAGACGCTGTAATTGTTCAAACTGGTGCGCACCCCGTCCTTCAGTTCGTCGAAATGCACCACACTGATCAGCGGGTGCAATTCTTTTGCCCCGACGTGCCTGGCATATACATTCGGCTCCCGGATATTCAGCAGCTTTTTCATGATGCTTTCAATTAGGGCTGCAAAATTACAAAAAATATCTCAAATATGCAAAAAAGAAAGCCAAAAACGCTCAAAAAAGTGCATTTTCTGCAAAATTGGTAGATATTTGGCGATTATGTGTTATTCTATGTGAATAAAAAGCAGTAACTTTGTAGTCGGAATTGAAAACAGTGTTAACAACATATGATTTATGAAACGATTGTTTACATTTTTTGCCGCCATGTGTGTGCTTGTTGCCACTTCTTGGGCTGAAACCTGCGGATTGAACCAAACAGTAAATACCAACATGCACATCCATGTAATTGTAGGCGGGAGAACCTTTGTCGCCACGCTGGCAGACAACGAAACAAGCGAAGCTTTTGTCGCTCTGCTACCCTTGTCTGTCACGATGAACGAACTGAATGGCAACGAGAAATATCACTATCTGAGTTCTTCGTTGCCCACGAACAGTTATGCCCCGGGAACAATCCAAGCCGGCGATTTGATGCTATATGGCAACAACTGTATCGTCCTCTTTTATGAGACTTTCAGTAGTGCATATTCCTATACGCGCATCGGTTCTATAGACGACCCGTCCGGCCTGGCTTCCGCTCTGGGGTCCGGTAATGTGACTGTTCGTTTCGAATCCGCAGCCACCGGAAACCTCTCTACAAAAGAACACCGCGAAGCTGTGCAAAGTGTGAAGGTTCTGCGAGACGGGCAAGTGCTGGTCGTTCGTGACGGTAAAGAGTATAACGTCAATGGACAAATGAGGAAATGAGATATGAAAAAAACACTATTCATCCTTGCGGCTGTGCTTTTGGTCGGCTGCGCAAAAACAAATAAAGAAATGGGAAAAGAAATGAATCAACTCTCGTTTACAAACGAGCAGGCGGCGTGGATGACCGCAATTGCCTGCCATGAAGCCAAGGGTGACCTGATGGCCCTGGAGTCGGCTGTTCATAATGGCCTCGAAGCAGAGTTGACTGTTAGTCAGATTAAAGAGGCACTCTCGCAGTTGTATGCTTATACGGGTTTCCCGAGGAGCCTGAATGCTTTGGGTGTGCTGCAGCGCGTTATAGGTGACCGTCAGGCGAAAGGCGTGAAAGTTATCATGGGCGATGACGCCAGCCCGTTGAGTGATGATTATGATGCATTGAAAGAAGGTACGCGCGTGCAGACGGAGTTGACGGGCAAGCCTTTTGATTATGAGTTTGCCCCGGCAACGGATTACTATCTGAAGGCGCATTTGTTCGGGGATATCTTTGCCCGCGACAACCTGACCTACGCAGACCGTGAGTTGGTGACCGTTTCCGCCTTGAGCGGTTTGGAAGGGGTGGACCCGCAACTGAAAGCGCACATCGCGGGTGCAAGGAACATGGGCTTGACGGAGGAACAGTTGCAAGGCATTGTGGTGGCTCTGGCAGCCAATGGGCTTCTGGCGGAGGCCGGCAGAGTGGCGGGCTTGCTCCAGACGGAGTGGCCGCAAGGTCAGCCCAACTCGGCATATGCGCAGTATTTTGTGGGGAACAGTTATCTGCAGCCGTACTATGGCGGAGTGGCCAATGTCAGTTTCGAACCGCGTTGTCGCAACAACTGGCACGTACATCACGGTGCCGTGCAGGTGCTTGTGTGCGTGAGCGGTAGGGGTTGGTATCAGGAATGGAACAAGCCTGCAGTACCTTTGACTCCGGGCACCGTGATAGCCATTCCCGAAGGCGTAAAGCACTGGCATGGAGCCGCCGCGGACTCATGGATGCAGCACTTGGCGATTCATACCCAAGAGCAACCGGGTGCCACAAACGAATGGCTTGAGCCCGTAAGTGATACGCAATATAATTCTGTACAATAATGAGAAAGTTTTTTACCCTAATGCTCGCAGCCCTTACCTTTGCTGCTTGCACAAATTCAAATGACAAAATGAAGAATTGTGAAAAAGACACATGGGACAAAGTGTTCCCGTTAAGTGAGAAAGTCTCTCACAAAAAAGTATCCTTCGAGACCCAATACGGGTTCACGTTGGTTGGCGACCTATACCAGCCTAAGGTACAAAGTGACCAAGAACAGGGTGTCAAATATGCGGCAATCGCTGTGTCCGGTCCTTTCGGCGCGACCAAAGAGCAGAGTTCGGGGCTATATGCGATGAAGATGGCGGAGCGCGGTTTTATTGCGCTGGCTTTTGATCCTTCTTATACAGGTGAGAGTTCGGGAGAGCCGAGACGTACGGCTTCGCCGGATATCAATACGGAGGACTTTATGGCAGCGGTGGATTTTTTGAGCCAACAGCCTGAGGTGGACGCTAATCGCATAGGTATCATCGGTATCTGCGGATGGGGCGGCATTGCGCTCAATGCGGCGGCAGCGGATACGCGTATCAAAGCGACAGTCGCTTCGACGATGTACGACATGACGCGTGTGTCGGGCAACGACTATAACGATGCTTTCGATGACGAGCAGTGGCGTCACAGGAATCGTGAGAACCTGTCCCAACAGCGTCTTGCGGATCCTAATGCTATGGCAGGAGGTGTGCTGGACACCGTTCCTCCGCAGGCTCCTCGTTTTGTGCACGACTACTACGATTACTACAAGACTCCGCGCGGCTACCATGCGCGCAGCGGCAACTCGAATGACGGATGGCGTGTCATCGGCACGCAGGCTTATGCCAACAGCCGTTTCCTGTATTACATCAACGAGATCCGTTCTGCGGTTCTGATCATGCACGGCGAGAACGCCCATAGCCGTTATTTTGGCGAAGCGGCGTACCATTACATGGTGGACGGCAAAGCAGACGGCTACAAGAGTGTGGTAGCTCCGAATCCCTGTCCTGAGAACAAAGAACTGCTTATTATTCCGGACGCATCGCATTGCGACCTCTATGACGGCGGTTATACAGAGCCGGCAGGAAAAGGTGCCCCCAAGAACCTCATTCCATGGGACAAGTTAGCTGAGTTCTTCAATAAGAATCTAAAGTAAATTGCATATATGAAAGTAGTTGTATTATCTACCTCTCTTCGTCCGGGGTCGAACAGCCACGCGCTGGCGGAGCAGTTTGCCGAGGGCGCAAAGAGTGCAGGGCATGAAGTGGAGCTGATTTCGCTGAGAGGCAAAGAAATCAAGTTTTGTATAGGTTGTTTCAAATGTCAGGAGACGGGTGCCTGTGTCTTCAAGGACGATGTGCCGGCTATCATGGAGCGCGTGCTTGACGCCGATGTTGTGTGTTGGGCAACGCCTATTTATTACTATGAGATGGCAGGTCAGATGAAGACTCTCATAGACCGAATGAACGCCATGTATCCGAAAGACTACAAGTTCCGTGACATCTATTTGTTGACTACAGCCGCCGAAGACGAGGACTACACTCCGAAACGTGCCGAGAGTGGTCTGCAAGGCTGGATTGACTGTTTTGAGAAGGCAGAACTGAAAGCCCATCTGTTCTGCGGCGGAGTGAACGCCCCTCGTGAGATTGCCGGCAACCCAAAACTGCAGGAGGCGTACGAATTAGGGAAGAGGGTGTAGGGGAAAGTTGCTACGAGCTGCGTCCACCGGACGTAGCTCGTAGCGACCTCCCTTCATTAGGTCCCGATAAAAGTGTTCGAGGCGGACACGTGTGTGTATTATACGTAGTATAATACTAAAGAGAGAGACAGAAGGTCAAAAGTCAAAGGTCGAAGGTCAAAGGTAGAAGGTCAGAAGTCAAAAGGGGAAGTGTGAGAGGAGAAAAATGCAAAAAGTGTAATTTTTTTGACCAAACACTTGCATATGTCAGAAATTTGTTGTAACTTTGCACCCGCAAACGTTTCCGTTTGTATGTGAAAGAGACAAAAGAGTATGAAAAAGCAAATCATTCTGACAGTACTTATTCTCGTGGGAGCGCTGATTTCCACGGACTTATGTAATGCCGAGCCGAATCCGAAGCGTGAGTTCCGGGCGACCTGGCTGACAACGCACTACCGCATCGACTGGCCCGGCACTTTGGCAACCAGTGCAAATGGTATCGCTGCGCAAAAAAGACAATTGTGCGCCATATTGGACACGCTGAAGGCAGGTAATATCAACGCGGTGATGCTGCAGGTGCGTCCTACTGCTGACGCATTCTATCAGTCCAGTTACGAGCCGTGGAGTCATAATCTGACAGGTACGCGCGGAGCCAATCCCGGCTACGACCCCCTGCAATATGCTATCGAAGAGTGTCATAACCGTGGCATCGAGATTCACGCCTGGGTTAATCCTTTCCGTTATGAGGTGAACAAGAACAGCTACGGCAATGTGGACATCCGTGCCTCGCATCCGGACTGGTTGCTCTATTACGAGAACGGCAGCTACAACGGTACGATTCTGGACCCGGGACAACCCATCGTGCGCCAATACGTGTGCAATGTAATGATGGAGATGGTCAATAATTACGACGTGGACGGCATGATATGGGACGACTATTTCTACCCTTACGGCGGCACCACATACGAGGACAGCACGTCGCAGCGTCTGTTCAAACCCGCGGGCATGGATGCGGGAGACTGGAGGCGTCAGAACGTGAACCAAACTATCGAAATGATTTACGACTCGATTCAGGCGGTCAAACCGTGGGTACGCTTTGGTATGGCGCCTTTCGGTATCTGGACGACCCAGCGAGCCGTGGCCGAGTCGTATGGCGTTACGTTGCCGCAAGGCATAGTAGGCTTGGACGACTACGCCGTTCAGTTCTGTGACCCGATGGCCTGGATACAGGGCGGATACGTGGACTACATAGCTCCGCAGATATACTGGCCGACCTCTTCTACAGGCCAGAACTACAACAAACTGGCCAACTGGTGGGGCGACATGACCGAACATTTTGCCGAGATGCTGCCTAACGGTCAGAAGATACATTTCTATTCGGCTAACAACGATTACTCGGACTGGGTGACGGTGGCGGAGGAGGCGGCTCAGGTGCGCGCCAACCGCAAGGCTGCGCCCTATAACGCGCCGGGGGCTATCTTCTACAACACCAACCAGTACCGCTCCAAAGGCCTGATTCCGGGTCTGAAGGCTTCGGTTTTCTCTGACAAAGCGTTGCCTCCCGCTATGGATTGGAAAGCCACGGACAGCCTGTCGGCGCCGACCGACATCGCCCTTTCTGCTGACGGTATGTTGACGTGGGAACACGCTGAGTCGGCTCCGCGATACGCCGTGTATGTTTATCCCAAAGGCACTGCGCCCAAATACGAGACCAGCGGCCGTTACCTGTACGACATCGCGTGGGGCAAGCAGATTAGCCTGGCCAAGGTGAGCGACCGCGAGAACAAGTCGGTCATCGTCTGTGCGCTGGACCGTTTTGGCAACGAGTTTGCTCCGGCTTTCTACAACCGCGCTGACAGCGAGGTGGTGGACACGATAGACGTGCACGTGACGGGCATCAAGATGCGCCTGACGGAAACTACGCTAAAGGTGGGCGAGTCGATTGCTCTCAATCCGACCATCACGCCCAGTAATGCCACGGTGAAGACCGTGATTTGGACCAGCAGCGACGAGGATGTGGCGTTGGTATGGAACAACGGCACCGTAGTGGGCTTTGGTGACGGCGAAGCGGTGATCACGGGTACGACGGTGGACGGCGGCTATCAGGTGTTCTGCAAAATCACCGTGTATGGCGGAAGCGGTCTAAGCGAAGTGGAAGGTGAACATCAGGCAGAACTGATCTTCCACAGAGGCCAACTGCTGATTCGCCGCGGCGATGCACTCTACGACACCACGGGAAAGAGGGTGAGGTAATTCACCCTCCAGACCCTCTCCTGCTCCCCCATACAGGGGGAGAGATAACAGGGGAGGAGTAATGTAAGAAATCCAAAACACAACTAATAAAATGAAAGCATGAAAAAAGTATTCTTTTTGGCTGCGTTAGCGCTGACAATGGCGGCTAATGCGCAAGTACTGAACGTGACTTCCGTAGAACAGTTGGACGTGCCTGCGGGTGACGTCAAAGTGGCAGGCATCGCGCCTGACGGCAGTTACATCCTTCTCACAACCGGCGCCAATCAGGGCCTGAAGCAGTTCAACCTGGCTGACAAAACGATGGTGACCCTGTCGGAAGCCCCGGGTGCGGGTTACAACGCAACCGTTTCGACCGACGGAAAGACGGTGGTTTATCGCGAGAACTCGTACGACGCCAATCGTCTGCGTCAGATGACCTTGAAGAGCCACAACCTGACTTCCGGTCAGAAGCAGCAGTTGGTGAACAAGACTCGCTCCTCGCGCAAACTGGCAGTCAGCGGCAACCTGGTGGCAGCACGTCCGACGTGTAGTATCGAGGACCGTCAACTGATGATCACTGTTGGCGGTACGACCACTCAGCTCTCACCGCTCGGCACGAACAAGAGTTACATTTGGCCGTCCATCAGTCCTAACGGCAGGAAAGTCCTCTTTTATGTATGTGGCGTGGGCGCGTACGTGTGCAACATCGACGGTTCGGCCATCCAATTCCTCGGCCATAACCTCCGGGCACCCAAATGGTACAACGACAATGTGGTGCTCGGCATGAACGACAAGGACAACGGTGAGACCGTTATCTCGTCCGAAATCGTGGCCGTTAACCTGAACGGACAAACGCAGGTGCTGACCAACGGCATCGACGCGATGTATCCTTACGCTTGCAGCGGCAAGATTGTTTGCTCAGGCTTGAACGGTGAGACCTATCTTATCAACGTGCGTTGATTCAATTTGTGAATTTGTAAGTTAAGAGTTTGTAAATTGATGATTATGAAAAAGTATATCTTTACCCTTATTGCGCTGGTGGCAATGGTTCTGACCGCTTCGGCGACCGACCTTACCGGCAAGCGAATCTATGTCAATCCGGGTCACGGTTCCTTTGGTCCGAACGATCGTCCGATGGCCACTATTCCGTTCCCGAACCTCTCTTCCACGGGCATGCCCGACACGTGCGGATTCTACGAGACCAACACCAACCTGTGGAAATGCCAGTACCTGCGTGACCGTCTGGTTCAGGCAGGCGCTACGGTAGTGATGTCCCGCGAGGCCAACGGTCCCTGGCCTTATCAGAAAGTAACCGTCCTCTCTCCGAGATTAGTGAGGAGGTGGAGGCCGGCAACTTCGACCTGTTCATCTCGGTTCACTCCAACGCCATCACCGACGGCAATACGACCAACTATCCGCTTTTCCTCTATCGCGGCTACGACGCAGCCACCTCGGAGTTCGAGCAGACATGTAAGGCAATCGGACAGACCATCTGGCCTTACCGTTTCGATATGTTCGCAGCGGGGTACGAACCCGCCTCGGCCTATTCGCTGACGAGTCAAAACGTACGTGGCGACGTCAGTTTCATGGGCTCGGGCAGCAACAGTACCCGCACTTGCAGTGGCAAGACCTATTATGGTTACTACGGCGTACTGAAGCACGGCGTACCCGGCGGATTGTGGGAAGGTTATTTCCATACTTACCAACCGGGTCGTCACCGCGCGCTGAACCACGATCACTGCCATATAGAGGCTTTGGGCTATTTCCGCGGCATCATGGCCTATTTCGGAGCCACTCCCGACACGCACGGCTACATCTGCGGTACGGTCAAGGATATGGACAACAAGATATCTCACGGTCTGTACAAATACGCTGCCCGCACCAACGACCAGTGGATGCCCTGTAACGGTGCTACCGTTTATCTGTTGAACGCAACCGGCGATACGCTTCAGAGCTATCAGGTGGACTCGTTCTACAACGGTACGTTCGTGTTCTA
>ONXE01000229.1 GCA_900321775.1 uncultured Bacteroidales bacterium | reverse complement strand
AGGGTTGCTTTTTTCCTGAGGTACATCTTTGTCTCTTGCCAGAAAAGCAACCTAAATTCCCCAAAATGCATTTTGCGGTTGCCTTTTCCGGGAAACGCAAGTCAAGTCCATATTTGTGTGTAAATTCCTTCAGGGGTGTGTCAGGTCACGCCGCCTCTAGAAGCGCTCTTTGCTCAAGCGCGATCCTCTCAAGTTTGTGGCATGCATCCGGGAAAGCTTTCCAAGCAGGCTTGGACAATTGGAAGTAGATATTGTGCTGGTATGCATCGTGTTGGTCCAGCAACACGCTTCCCATCAGCCGGTTCAAAGATGCTTCATCCGGGAAAACCCCTATCACATTGGATCTCCTTTTCAATTCTCTGTTGAGTCGTTCAAGATAGTTAGTACTCCGAAATGTCTGCTGCCATTGTTTTGGCAACACCATTACGGTCATGGCATCTTCAAAACCAGCTTCCAAAATATCCATTGCTCGCTCTGCAACGTCGCTGTACTCTTCAACAATCTGGTCTTTTTTTGTTCTCGCTTTCTCAATTGTTTGGCAAGAGAACATCTCCCGGAGTTCATCTTTCAACCCGGTTTGCTCTTTGGCCGGGGTGTGGTCCAAGATATTTCTTGTGAAATGGACCTGGCAGCGTTGCCACGGCGTGGTCGGAAACACCTCAGCAATCGCGTGGCGGATGCCTTCATGGGCATCCGAAGTGATGATTCGGACATTACGAAGGCCGCGCTTTTTTAGGCTTCTCATAAACTCCGTCCAGGTCCTTTTGCTCTCGTTGTCATATACGCTAAAGCCTATCACTTCGCGAAAACCTTCCTTTGTCATGGCTGTTGCAATCATCAAAGCTCTGGAGGTGACGCGGTGATTCACACGTACTTTGAAGTAAGTGGCATCGACCCAAAGAAAAGGATAACTGTCATCTAAAGGCCGCTCTTGAAATTCCTTTACCTCTTTGTCCAGAGTTTTGCAAACATTCGAAACCTCAGACTTGGAAAAAGAAAGGCCACATAGTGTTTCCATTACTTTGGTTACTTTTCGCGTAGAAACTCCATTCACAACCATCTCAGCCATGGTGGCTATCAATGCGGCTTCAGATCGCGCATAATTATCAAAAATCATGGATTCAAACGATCCGTTGCGAAATCTTGGAACGTCTAGATAAAGGGTTCCAACCCTTGTCTTTAAAGGCTTTGTCCGGTAGCCGTTTCTACTGTCGGTTCTCTCCTCAGTACGTTCATAAGGCTCTGCTCTCAATTGGGCAGAGGCTTCCGCTTTCAGTAATTCATTAAGTGTTACTTCCAATAATTTGCGAAGCAGCTCGCTCTGGCTTTCCTGTCGAAGTGCTTCTAGTGTTTCGTCTCGATTTGTAGTAAAATCATTAAGAGTCATGTGCGATACCTCCAGTCATGTTTTTGTGGTTATTAACATTATACCTGAAGGTGGAGCCCATGGCTCCTTTTTTGTTTTTACACCATTATATGGACGCTACCGAAACGCATTGGGAAAAGCCTTCAAAAGAGCAACCCTAATCCCCCAAAATGCGTTTTACGGTTGCTTTTTCGGAAAATGCCGGGGCGTTGAATGTGTGAGGGAAGTCGATAATAAATCGCAATCAGCTTTTCCTGTAAATGCGATTATCATTTTGAAGGCCTTGGAAGCAGTATTTGAGTGAATTGTAAATCGCATTCTCATAGACCTAGAATGCGATTTGCCTTTTTTGAAGATTCTCTGAGTAAACAGTCGAAAAAGTAAATCGCAAACCGCAGAAAGATCGGTTTGCGATTAGCTTTTTTCTCATAGATATTGGAAAGCAGCCCTCATTCGTAAATCGCATTCTCATAATTCCATAGTTGCGATTTGCTTTTTTTGCAAAATCAAGAAAAACAGAGCAAAAACATGCATCGCATCACAAGAAAACCAGCAATGCGATTTATTATGCTCTGTAAAGCTGGGCAATTGCCCATCGAGGAGAAATGTTCAGCAGGCGGGATGGTGAACGCCGCAGGTTCGGAGGTCGGGGCAATTGCCCATCGAGGAGAAATGTTCAGCAGGCGGGATGGTGAACGCCGCAGGTTCGGAGGTCGGGCTGCTAATGCCCGGGCTCTCGAACCGTTCACTGCACCCGCCTGCGTCAAACGGTGTGCGCGGGCGCACGAACAACCCGACATTTTTCAGTTTGGTGGGATACGGCACTTGAAAGATTCTGAAGAGTGTTATAATAAGACTTGCCAAACATAAGGAATTCTTTTCAAAAGGAGAAATCGATATGAACAAAACAGCGGTCATCACCGGTTCCGCCAGAGGACTCGGTTTCGAGATGGCAAAACAGTTTCTGGCGCACAAGTACAATGTCAGCATCTGTGACGTCAACAAAGACGCGCTGAAGCAGGCCGAGGCCGAACTCAAAAAGCTCGCGCCGAAGAAAGGCATGGTCATCGCGACGCCCTGCGACGTCACGAAACTCGAGGACCTCGAAAAACTCTGGTCAACAACGCCGGCGTCAACCAGCCCATGGTCCCGCTGTGGGACCTTGAGCAGAAGACCATCGACCTCCTCGTGGACATCGACCTGAAAGGCGCCATCTACGGCAGCAAGGTCGCCATCGCGCACATGAAGGAGCAGGGCCACGGATGTGTCTACTGCATCGAAGGCTTCGGCGCGGACGACGCCACCCAGCTCGGCCTCACGGCATACGGCGCCTCCAAGAAAGGCGTCCAGTACCTCGTCCGCGGACTCGCGACCGAGCTCAAGAAGACCGGGACTCCGGTCCAGGCCGGCCGCCTGAACCCCGGCATCATGATCACGAACTTCATCACCCACCCGCTCGGCGACGGCAAGGAGATGGAGCTCGAGGAACGGACCAAGAAGGTCTACAACATCCTCGGCGACTACCCCGATGTCGTGGCGAAGTTCCTCGTCAAGGGCATGGTGAAGAACGTCAAGGCGAAGAAGCAGGACGATTACATCGCCTGGCTCACCACGAAGAAAGCAGCGTGGCGATTCATGACCGCCGCGTTCAACAAGAGAGACTTCTTCGCGGAAGAGAACTGAGCGCGGGACACGTTCGGCTAATAGAAAAACAAATAAAAAGAGACCTCTGTCGGAGCTGTTCCGGCAGGGGTCTTTTTCGATTTTAGAATTTGAACGCGTCGAAGGCGTTCGGGATGGAGTAGCGGTCCAGCTCCGCGAGCGGCGACACGAACAGGGTCCGGTCGTCGTTGGCGGGATCGGGCTCGACATTCGACGGCAGGGCGTCAAAGGACGCGACCTCGATGTCGTAGCCGGTCATGTGCCACTCGACGTGGGAGAAGATGTGCTTCGCCGCCGGCAGCGGGAAGACCGAGACCGGAGTCAGGTCGTTGTCCGAGAGGAAGCGGTCCAACGCTTTCCGTGAGAGTTCGGCGATCTGTTTTTTTGTGAGCTTTTCCGGAGGATTCTTCTTTGCCTTGTCGGCGGTATTCTCCAGGAGGTCGTTCGGGAACTCGTAGAGGCCGGCGAGCAGGCCGGTGTC
>ONXE01000143.1 GCA_900321775.1 uncultured Bacteroidales bacterium | reverse complement strand
GCATAACTGACGGCAGAAAGGGTGCTCAGCAGTAGCATATCTTTCTGCTCAGGAGTGGAAGCAATAGAGATGGCGCGCTCCAGAAATGGCGGTAGTTGTCCTGACGCTATCTCAAATGTGGGATAGAGGACTGAATCGGGATTACTCATTATGTGATCGGGTTGTTCCATATCTGTTATGTGGTTTTGGAGCGCAAAGTTACAACAAAAAATCCATATATGCAAGAGTTTTTCGGGAAAAGTTGATTTTTTCCTCCAAAAGATTTGCATAATTGAAAAAAAAGTAGTAACTTTGCACCGTGATTTGACTATAAAACAAACATCATATGAAAACTTTTCTTAAATATCTGGGCGCCCTGCTCGTTCTTTGTGGTGTAATCTGCTTGGCTATCTACTATTTTGCCGCTCCTACCAACACGTGGCTATGGCTCTCACTTGTACTGGAATTTGTGGGCATTCTGTCTTACATCATTATCAACAAAAAGATTGATTAAGTCCTGACAATCTGATGACGGAAGACGACGAGCAAACATACGCGGAGGAAGAACTCTCTTCTTCGGCTGATGGTGCGTCTGCTGAATCACATAGCAACTATCACCCTCAGACGAATGGCGCTTTCAACGACGCCATCAAATATCACCTTACAGGCATGTATCAGGACTGGTTCCTGGACTATGCCTCATACGTGATTTTGGAGAGAGCTGTCCCCAGTATCGACGATGGTCTCAAGCCTGTTCAGCGCCGTATCCTTCACGCGATGAAAAGCGTGGACGACGGCAAGTTCAACAAGGTGGCGAACATCGTCGGACAGACTATGCAGTATCACCCACACGGTGATGCCAGCATCGGCGATGCGCTCGTTCAGCTCGGCCAGAAAAATCTGCTCATCGACTGCCAGGGAAACTGGGGCAATATCGTCACTGGCGACGGCGCTGCAGCTCCTCGTTATATTGAGGCCAGACTCTCTAAGTTTGCGCTGGAAACGGTCTTCAACCCCAAGACCACCCACTGGATGCTCAGTTACGACGGGCGCAAGAAAGAGCCTATCAGCCTGCCCATCAAGTTCCCCCTTCTGCTCGCACAGGGCGTCGAAGGTATCGCCGTAGGTCTGAACTCCAAGATCCTCCCGCACAACTTCAACGAGCTTTGTGACGCAGCACTCTCATACCTGCGGGGAGAGGAGTTCCTCCTCTATCCCGACTTCCCCACCAGCGGATCCATCGACGTGAGCCGCTACAACGATGGGGAGCGCGGTGGCATGGTCAAGATACGCGCCAAGATTACCAAGGTGGACCCCAAGACCCTGGAAATCACCGAGATACCCTTCGGCACTACTTCGCCCAAGATCATCGAGACCATTCTGCGAGCCATGCAGAAAGGCAAAATCAAGGTGAAGAAAGTGGACGACTTCTCCACCGATGATGCCCGCATCGTGGTGCAGCTCCAGCCCGGAGTCTCTTCCGACAAAGCCATTGACGCGCTTTATGCCTTCACCGATTGCGAGGTCAATGTCTCACCCAACTGCTGCGTCATCAGCGACAAACACCCTATATTCACCAACGTCAGCAACCTCCTCAAACTCTCTGTTGACCACACCAAAGACTTGCTCCGTTGGGAACTCGAGATCCTCAAAGGCGAACTGGAAGAACAACTCTTCTTCACCAGCCTCGAGAAAATCTTCATCGAAGAGCGCATCTACAAAGAGGAAGGCTACGAAACAGCACCCGACAAGGACAAACTGATTCAGTTTGTTGACCATGCCCTCACGCCGTGGAAAGACAAACTCATCCGTGAAATCAGGCGAGAAGATATCGAACGCCTGTTCGAAATCCGCATGATTCGCATCACCAAGTTCGACTCCAAGAAAGCCGACGACCTCATGCGAGACCTGCAGAAAAAGATAGCCGAGACCAAGAAAAACCTCGCACACCTCACCGAATACACCATCTCCTGGTTCTCGATGCTCAAGGACAAATACGGAGCCGCATACCCCCGCAAAACCGAGGTGCGCAACTTCGCCATCATCAACGTCAAGACTGTCGTCGAAGCCAACGAGAAACTCTATATTGACCGCGCAGAGGGATTCATCGGAACAGGACTCAAAAAAGCCGAGTACCTCTTCGACTGCTCCGACCTGGACGATATCATCATCTTCTACAAGGACGGCAAATACAAGATCGTCAAAGTGGCGGACAAAGCCTTCGTGGGCAACAACATCATCCATCTCGCTGTCTTCAAGAAGAACGACGAACGCACCATCTACAACGTGGTCTATCGCGACGGCAAAGCCGGCACATTCTTCTGGAAGCGCTTCTTCGTCACTGGCATGGCTCGCGACAAAGAGTACGACCTCACGCAAGGCAAGAACGGTTCGCGTATCGTCTATTTCACCGCCAACCCCAACGGCGAGGCAGAAACAGTGCGAGTACAACTCAAACCCGCACCGCACCTCAAAAAGGACGACTACACCATGGACTTCTCCGAACTCGCCATCAAGAGCCGCTATGCTCGGGGAAATGTCTTCACCAAATACGACATCAAATCCGTCACACTACGCTCCAAAGGTGCTTCTACCCTCGGAGGAAGAAAAGTGTGGTTCGACCCCGATATTCTCCGTATTAACTACGACGGACAAGGCACCTACCTGGGTGAGTTCCAAAGCGAGGACCATGTTCTCGTCATCACCCGCAACGGCAACTATTTCCTCAGTTCGTTCGACCTCACCGCGCACTTCGAGGACAATATCCTGCGAATCGAGAAATTCAACCCCGAGAAAGTCTGGTCCCTCGCTTTCTACGACGGCGAGCAAAACTATTACTACGGCAAACGCTTCCTCCTGGACGCAACAGCCAAACCGCAGAGTTTCCTCGGCGACAACCCGCTGTCTCGCATCGTCATCCTCAATGACCGCGAAGAAGCCGTCTTCCTCCTCTCCTTCAAGGACGAGACCAAAGAAGACCTGGTGATTGAAATGGCTGATTTCATCGGTGTCAAAACGCCCAAAGGCAAGGGCAAACGCTTCACTACCCTCGATATCAAGAAGATCACCGACATCACTCCCACACCGCCCGCTCCCGAAGAACCCGAAACCGATTTATCGGGACCTGGTGAAGAGACCTCCGATACAGAGGGGCAGGAAGAGCAGACTGTAGAACAACCCGCTCCTGCACAGGAAGAAACACCTTCTCTGCCGGAAAAACTTGCTGAAGAACCGCAACCCGCAGAAGAAGAGTCTATGCCTGCTGAAGAGGAACAAAAACCCTTAGAAGAAGAGCAAAAACCTGCTAAAGAGGAGCCAAAGCCTGCAGAGGCAGAAACGAAGCCTAAGAAAAGAGCCTCCGGAAAAAAGAAAGCCGAGCCCGAACCCGAAGTGCCCGTGCCCTTCGAGATTATCTCCAAAATGCCCGAAGACTCTATGCCTTTCAAGGCCGATGAAGACGGACAACTGTCCTTGTTCTGATTATTAACCGCAAAAAAAAACAGGCGCTAAAACGCCTGCAATGCTTCATGGAGTTTCTCTGTGGGCAACCCCATTACGTTGAAATACGAGCCTTTCAGACCGGTACAGGCTACATAACCTATCCACTCCTGGATTCCATACGCTCCGGCTTTGTCCAAAGGACGATACTGTGTCACATAATACGCGATTTCATCGGCACTTATTTCCCGAAATGTCACGTCTGTTGCATCCGAAAAAGAGGTCTGCTTCTCCAGCGAAGTCAGGGTTACGCCTGTAAACACCTGATGCGTCTTTCCGCTCAACATCTGAAGCATCCTCCCCGCATCCGCTTCATCTTCCGGCTTGCCCAACTGCATTCCATCCACCCACACAATTGTATCGGCTGTGATAAGCAATTCCCCCGGCCTGAGTTCAGAACGATAGGCCTCCGCTTTCGCGCGCGATATATATAAAGGTATATCCGCGCCCTTCAAATCTGAGGGAAAAGATTCGTCTGCATGGATGTTCACTGCACGAAACACAACACCCATTCCGGATAGGAGTTCACGACGACGGGGACTCTGTGAACCAAGGATTATATCCATACTGTTTCCATTTTAACCTAATGTCGCCATCTCCAGAATCTTCGGAACACAGAAGGCGTACATTATTCCCATAAACATCAGGAACTTCATCAGTATTTGCGCGTTACGGTAATCAGATGGCAGTTTGGCCACCCATAGCAATGCCAGCTCACACACAAAAGCCACCAGCAACAGCAGGTAAAAACGACTGACAAAACTCCCCCACGAGAAGGGAATAGGGAGCACCTGGAAATTGAAATACGAGAGCACAGCACACGTAATCAGTATCAATACTGTTACAAAGATTTTGCTGCCCAAGTCACCACACACCACAGGGAAAGTATGGCACTCCAACTCACGGTCACCTTCCACATCCTGCATATCCTTCACCACCTCTCTTATCCAGGTGCACAAGAAAGCAAACAGTCCGAAACCACCGGTCCATACCAACAACTCGTTCGACACGTACAAACTGCCGAAATGCTCAGGCCCGTAGTTCAGTTTCAGCACGGCTGCGTTGGCAAATGCCACTAACAGTGGTGTTAGTCCCGCCAACAACGCAATTATCAGATTACCAATGATAAACATGCGCTTGTACGACGACGAATAGAACCACAGCATCCCCGGAACAACCACGAATATGCTGCCCAGTAACCAGCTCTTGAGAACAAATGCCAAACTGATACCGGCCACTATACCTGCAGCTGTCAGCACACGGAAAAGCACCATGGCCTCAGCTTTGGTTACATCGCGTGTGATAATCAGTTTGTCAGGTTTGTTGATTGTGTCTATCTTCACATCGAAATAGTCGTTTATCACATACCCGCCCGCTGCTATCAACACCACGGCAGCTATTAGAAGCAGCAGTTGCCACCAACTCAATTGCGGAGCTAACTGATACTTGGCAAGAATAGGCTCTGCCACCCATTTCTCCATTACCCCAAGCAGGATAATCAAAAAAAGGAGATTATTCGGCCGCGTCAGACGAACCATGCCGCCTGACTTGCCTTCCATC
>ONXE01000084.1 GCA_900321775.1 uncultured Bacteroidales bacterium | reverse complement strand
GTCAACGCCAACATCGAGAGCGAAGTGACCAAGTGGTTCAAGGTTCGCTCGAAGATGCTCTATACCCGCACCAACCTGTCCGAGCCGTTCAACTTCGGTTCGGCCAACTACGATGCGCTGTATTACCTCTACCGTTGGCCGTCCATCATGCCTTATGGCACGTACGAAGGCCATCCGTTCCGTAACTCTATTACCGAGACGGCCGCAGCCAGCATGAACAGCAACGAAAAAGACTACATGCGCGCTACCGTCGGCGGTACGTTCACTATCATCCCCGACCTGACGTTCGACGTGGACTATACGTTCAATCTGGACAACCAGGATATCATCCAGCGCGGTGGTAAAGTCGGCGGTTGGGACTTCTGGAACGGCGGCTTGAACCTCGTGAGCAACTGGGCTGCTACAAGCCGTGACAAGATTGACACATACTACTACAAGCGTCAATACCACGTAGGTAATGCCGTGCTCAAATACAAGCACACCTGGAACGAAGCACACCGCTTCCAGGCTTTTGCCGGTTTCAACATCGAGTACAAAGACATCCGTTATCTCAACGCAGAGAAGCGCGGTTTGCTGGATCAGACCAAGCCGGAAATCAGCCTGGCTACGGGCGACGACTTCGTATATGGCTCGCACAGCGCATGGTCCACGATGGGCTTCTTCGCACGTGTCAACTACTCGTACAAGGACCGTTACCTCATTGAGTTGAACGGCCGCTACGATGGTTCGAGCCGCTTCCCGACCAACAGACTGTGGGGCTTCTTCCCCTCGGGCTCTCTGGGCTGGGTGGCATCTGAAGAATCTTGGTGGGAAGTGATGCAGCCGTGGTGGAGTTTCGCCAAACTGCGTGCTTCGTACGGTTCCATCGGTAACCAGAACGTGGGTAGCAATATGTTCCGCGCCATCATCAGTTCCAGCAAATCGAGCTGGATCATCGACGATCAGGACAAAATCACCTTCTCCATACCGAGAGCTATCGCTGAGGGCTTCACATGGGAGACCATCAAGACCATGGACTTCGGTGCTGACTTCCGTTTCTTCAACGACGACCTGGGTGCCAGCTTTGACATCTATCGCCGTATCAACGACGGTATGATCGTAGGCGGCGCAGAAGTGCCCTCTACATACGGCGCTTCCGCTCCTTACCAGAACGCAGCACAACTCACCACCAACGGTTGGGAGTTGACACTCGATTACCACCACCGTTTCACCAACGGTCTGCAGATCACCGCTTCTGCCGGCGTAGCCGACGCTGTCGGCATCGTGACCAAGCACCCGCGCAAAGAGACGTCAGTGCTGGACGGCAGCAACTATGAAGGCAAAATCGTGGGCGAAATCTGGGGCTTCACAACCGACCGTCTGTTCCAGGAGAACGACTTCGATGCCAACGGCAACCTCAATCCGGGTATTGCTTCGCAGGCTTATTTCGAGGGCACCAACGGCTACGGCTACAAGTACGGCCCGGGCGATGTGAAGTATGTGGACCTGAACGGTGACGGCGAGATTACCTGGGGCAACAAGACCGTGGCTGACCACGGTGATTGGAGCCGCATCGGTAACTCTACTCCCCGTTTCGAGTACAACTTCCGCGTAGGCTTGGAATGGAAAGGTATCGACTTTGCGTTGTTCTGCCAAGGTGTAGGCAAACGCGACTACTGGGCAACCGGTACGATGATGATCCCGGGCTGGAACTTCTCTGAAGGTACCTACTACGCTCACCAAACCGACTACTGGACGCCGGAGAACACACAAGCCTGGTATCCGCGTTTGACCGAGATGAACCAGCCGGGACAATACTCTGCCGCTTCGTTCAACTTCCTCTGCCAGACACGTTATTTGCTGGATCTCAGCTACCTGCGTCTGAAGAACATCACTATCGGCTACTCGCTACCGAAGAAAGCACTGAAAGCCATGCGCTTCCAGAAGTTCCGTATCTACGGCAGCTTCGAGAACGTGGCAGAGTTGACTCACCTGGGCAAACTGCCTATCGATCCTGAAACCCAAACCTCTGCCGGTGACGGCGGCGCAATGGGTTACGGACGTATCTATCCGTTCACTCGCCAGCTCTCCTTCGGCTTGCAAATCACACTCTAAACACATACGACTATGACAAAGATTTATAAATATCTTCTTATCTCGCTGCTGTTTCTTCCTGCAGCCGGATGTTCTTTCCTCAACGTAGAGCCGTTTGACGACTTCACTGACGAGGAATTCTGGACTTCAGAGGATCAAGCCCGCAGTTATATGTACGGCTTCTATCCTACTGTTTTCTCGGGTTACGGCACATCGTATGCCTCCGCCCTGTCTGTTATCAAGCCGGGCACCAATGATGACGTGTGCGAGCAAGACCAGCAGGACCTGCAACCAACTGTAGTGCCTGTTACCAGCGGCAGCTGGAGTTTCTCCAACATCCGCAAGGCCAACTATGTGATTCATAATGTAGGCCGTCTGCCTATCGACAGCACCGGCATCAACCACTGGCGCGGTGTAGGCCGTTTCTTCCGTGCATGCTACTACAGCGGCCTCGTCTTCACTTTCGGCGATGTACCCTGGTTCGACACGCTGTGCGTGGTGTCGGACAAGAAAGCCGACATGGACTACATGTACAAAGACCGCGACCCGCGTTCTTACGTGGACGAGCGTATCATCGAGGACTTCGAGTATGCAATGAAATACGTGCGCGCCAACGACGGTAACCTGCAGGTGAACAAATATGTCGTTGCCGGTATGGCCAGCCGTTATCTGCTTCGCGAGGGTACGTATCTGAAGTACGTGAAGGGCGATGAGACCATGGCTGCACTCTGCCTCCAGAAGGCCAAAGAGGCTGCAGAAATGGTGATGAATAGCGGTCGTTACAGCATCGCTCCTTCGTACACCGCGCTGTTTACGTCGGAGGACCTGGCTGGTAACCCCGAGATGCTGATGTACCGCCATTATGTGGACGGCGTACTGTCGCACCAGATGCTCAGCATCAACTTCACCGAGAGCCAGGAAGGCTGCAGCAAATCGCTGGCCGAGGCGTTCGTTTGCAGCGACGGTCAGCCCGTGTACGTGAAGAACCCGATGTGGCTGCCCCGTACCTACGACGAGTTCTTCCAGAACCGCGACCCGCGTCTGAGCATGAGCATCCGTCCCAAGTACTACATCAAGGGTATGGACTGCAAACCTTTTGCTTACACATACACCGGCTACAGCTGGAGGAAATACATGGACGACAGTCGTGCTGACAAACCCGAACCCACCTGGACCGGCGCCAAGAACACAACGGACGCTCCGTGCCTGCGTTATGCCGAAGTATTGCTCAACTATGCCGAGGCGGCGTACGAACTCATGCTTTTGGGCAAGGGAACGTTCACGCAGGCCGACCTCGACAAGTCTATCAACCTCATTCGCGCCCGTCAGGACGTCAACCTGCCTGCACTCAAGATGTCAGGCGACCAGCCGATGGTCAACAACGTGGCCTTCGACGATCCTATGCGCTTGAGCATCGAGAGTTATACGGGCGAGACACCGGTTGACCCGCTGCTGTGGGAGATTCGCCGCGAACGCCGTTGCGAACTTTGTCTGGAAGGTTTCCGTGTGAACGACCTCAAACGCTGGAAACGTCTCGACTACGTATGGAACGGTTGCAACCCGGACATCCGCTACGGCGCTTATATTCAGTTGGCTAACTACCCTGACCGCGACGCTGAGATTGTGCTCGAAGACCCGACTGCTACCGAAGGGTATATCCTGCGCAACACGGCCGGTCAACGCCAGCGTCCGATCGCCCGCGACTACATCGCTCCTATTCCTTCGGGACAGATCACACTCTACGAGTCCAAAGGCTACCACCTGAGCCAGAACCCGGAGTGGGAATAATGCGAGTTGAAAATTGCACACGAAGTGATCGTTCGTAGCGCAAGCGAAGATAAGAAAATTGAAAGTTTTATAAAATCATTAAGTATGAGAAAATCTTTTAAACTCGCGGCCCTATTTGCCGCTATGCTGACAGTTGTTCTCGTCGGTTGTAATAAAAAACCGGAACCGACGGAGTCGCTGGAAGCCCTGATTAAGACCATCAAGATCGTCAACGGAGGTATCTCCGGCGGCGACATGATCACTGGTGAAGTGGACAACACCAACAACACCATTACCTTCAACGACGTGGCTGCTGAGACCAATATCGCAGCCGTGAAGTTCCAGGCTACCGTTTCTCTGGGCGCCGCTCTGGAGAGCGATGTTATCGACTTTACGCAAGGCAACGACCCGGACGCTACGACGCTGGAGGGCCAGTTGAAATGTATCAACAAAACCGATAAAGCCAGCAAGGAAGAGGTGTACAAGGTTATTCTCAAACTCAAGGCCCCGACCTCTGCTCCGGTTATCGAGAAAATCGTCATCATGGACGACAAGGGCGTCGAGAGCACACTGACCTCTACAAACATCATGGACGGTCTGCTTTGCCTCGGTATCCCCGAGTCGAGCAAGGCTACCATCGTCAGCGTTCTGCTGTCTCCGGCGCGTGCTACCTACACCTTCACGAAGGCTGACGCCAACGGCGTGATCAACGCCAGCGACCCCGGCTATTTCAAGATGGAGTTCATGGGACTGGAGTCCGACGAGTACGAGGTGACCTTCGCTTCGTCTCCTACACCGGGTGCCGACTGGTCACAGGCTGTGGTTCACGACTTCTCGATTGCTACGAACAACGTGTATGCTGACCTCGCTGAGGAGTTCACACGTGGTGGCGACTTCGACGGTACCTATGTGCTGCTCGCCAACCGTACGGCTCCGAAACTGCTGCTTGCAAGCGACCTACTGAACGACAACACCAGCAACCCTATCCTGCTGAGTACCAATGGTATCGAAGGTGGTACGCACGTAGTTAGTGCCGGTCGCCTAAGTCATGGTCATATCTATCTGTGTAACCTCGCAACCAAGGTGGACGACATCGAGGGTGGTGCAGGCCCGCTGAAGGTTTATCACTACGCTACACCTACTTCCGATCCCGAGGTTGTTCTCACCTGGGACGGTACGGGTATTGTTAATTCCGAGAACGACTACACCGCTCGTTTGGGCGACAATATCTCTGTTGATCTCGACGAGAACGGTAACGGCTATGTATGGTTCTTCAAGCAGGAGGCCGACAACAAGTTCTACCGTTTCAACGTAAGCGGTTTCACCAACTTCAGCAATCCTACCGAGTTTGAGTTGCCGGCTGTCAGCAACTACTACGGTATGATGAACCGCGTCGGCGACAACCAGTACCTGTTCACCTCTTCGTACGTGGCAATGATGTGGTTGTTCGACGCAGAGGCTACTGTTCTGCGTGAGTTCGAATGGATGCCTACTCCTTCTGAGGTAAGCGTTAGTCACGCATGCGATCCGCGCGTTATCACGTTCAACCGCAGCCGTTACATCATGCTATCCAATGCCCGCCGTTTCCTCTATTGGGCAGAGGAAGGTGTTCATGTGTTCGACATCTCCGAGGGCAACGACATGGTTGCTGCAATGGTCAAGATGCAGGAGCGTCAAGACAGCGAGACCGATCCCCTGGACGTTTGCTACAGCTACGTAATGCCGGGTGAGGCTATCTCTGCCGCTTGTGTAGCCCTCTGCAACTGCGCCGAAGTGGACGGCAAACTGCTCATCTGGGCTGCCGCTCCTCACGCAGGCATGTGCCTCATCGAAGTTCCCAAGATGAAATAAATCTTATCTGATACAAGGGCGGCCTTCGGGTCGCCCTTGTCCACTTATAGGGCACATTAGTCCTATTAGACCCATTTGCCCCATTTCCCCCATCATGTTTTCTCCGTTCACACTGCCACCCCACCCTTTGGCCCGACAAGCGGCCATGGAGGTTATCGACAAGGTCCACGCGTATATGCGCGAGCACCCTGAGAGTGAGTTGCACCGGCAGGGAAAGATGTTTGGTGTGCTGGTGGTGAAATCGCCTGAAACGGGCAATATCTCGTTTCTAACGGCTTTTTCTGCACAATTGGACGGACTATATCTTCTCGAAAACTTCGTGCCTCCCGTGGAAGACTTTTCCTCCTTACCCGTAGGAAGCAGTCGTGAAGAGTCACAAAAACTGCAGCGGGAGTACTTTGGACGGTTCACGTTGACCAACGGTTTGGGCGAGGAGAAAAGTCTGCTGGAAATCTTCGCGGACGAGAAGCCCATTTTGTCGGCTGAGGAATGGTTTGCCGGAAGAAGGGGACATGGAAGAATACTGAGGAATGAACAAGGATTACCGATGCCTCCGTCAGGCGCGGGCGAGTGTTGTGCGCCTAAGTTGCTCCAATATGCGTTGAGGCATGGGTTAAAACCCGTTGCACTGGCCGAGTTTTGGGTAGGAGCACCCGGCAAGACAGAGGTCAGGCAAGAGGGACAGTTCTACCCACCCTGTTCGGGCCGTTGCGGGCCAATCTTAAGGCACATGCTACGCGGAATAGACGTCGAGCCGGCTCCCGAGGAGCTGCGCGCAGAGGCATTGTGCCGCGACATGGAAGTAGTGTACGAAGACGAGAGTTTGCTGGTTGTGAACAAACCGTCGGGCCTGTTGTCCGTTCCTGGCAAATCCGGAGAACCTTCGGTTACGTCTTACCTGTCGGAACAGCGGAAACAGCCTGTCCTGGCCGCACATCGGTTGGATCAAGACACGAGCGGACTACTGGTGTTGGCAAAAAACGAAGAGGTGTACAAACGGCTCCAAGCCTATTTCCAAAGGCGTGATATTCTGAAGCGCTACGAGGCCGTCATCATGCCACAAGCCGACACACCCCTGCCTCACGAGGGAACAATCAACTTGCCATTGCTGCCTAATCCGTACGACCGACCCCGACAGATAGTCAGCATCGAACACGGCAAACCGGCTATCACACGTTTTGTGGCGCGGGAGCAAAGGCCGGACGGCTGTTGGCTCGTGGATTTCTTTCCCCTGACCGGCCGCACGCACCAGTTGCGCGTCCACGCTGCACACCCCCTCGGACTGAACGCCCCTATCGTCGGCGACCGCCTCTATGGCGGAACACCCCATCCGCGCCTACTCCTTCACGCTTCCGAAATCAGTTTCGTGCATCCCCTTACAGCAGAGCAAATGCACTTCTCCCTGCCATCCCTCTTCTAACACCCGCTCCGCAGAAATATCAGGCAAATGCACTTCTCCCGGCCATCTCTTCTAACACCCATTCCCACAGAAATATCCGGGAATCCCGGGATCTGCACAATTTATTCGCTGGATCAAATGCCCCCGTCCCTGAAATAGGTTGAGATACTTTCCTGAAGAAGTGGGATTATTCCTGATTTTGTTGACTTGGATATTTTTCGTGACGGTTTGACGGTTTCTCCTGTAACTCTCTGATTTTCAGCAAACGGAAAAACCGCCATTCTTGATATTTGACGGTTTAAAACCGCCAAACCGTCAAACCGTCACGTCATTATTCAAAGTCCGGGTCTGACGCGCGTCAATAGCCCTACTAGATATACTAGTCCTACTAGTTCGACTATCGAGCCCTCCTCTCGACTCTCTTGAAAAACGTTACAAACTCGCGAAAATCTCCGTAACTTTATGAGACTCCCTTGGGACTCTCTTGCTTATTTCTCACATCCGGCATCTGTTTTTATTCCTCCAGCCTAATTTTCGATTTTCCATTTTCAATTTCCCCCGAGGAGAGGAGGGGGACGGTCTTGGGACGATTGTCATTTTGGTGCCCTTAAACCTTTGATTATCAATCTCACCTTCCCCCGATTTTTAACAACGGCGTAGCAGATAGCCTATTGGCGGTACCCCTTGCGGGTTAAGAACAGCGTAGCAGAACGTACCCCTTGTGGGTTAAGAACAGCGCAGCAGACCGTCAGTAGCGTAGCGCAGGAAAGAATCGTTCAATTCGTGTTCAGCAGAAAAACCGGGTGAATTTGAGTTGATTTTTAAGATCCACGGGGACAGCACAAATGATACGCTGAACCAAACACCCCCGTCCCTGATATAAATTTGGTCTGTCCTTCTCCTTCGCCCTTGATTGGTCATAAAA
>ONXE01000088.1 GCA_900321775.1 uncultured Bacteroidales bacterium | reverse complement strand
AATGCCGTCGTTGCTGCCGGAGCCGTCGTCACCAAAGATGTGCCCGACAATGCCGTCGTCGCAGGCAATCCCGCCAAACTCATCAAGATGATTACGGCATAAGCATTTTCCTCACGATGCGGATGACCTCCTCTTTGCGATGAAGCACAAACTCGTGAACCTGTTCGTCCGTGCGCGATAGCAGGTCCTGATACATCGGCAGAGAAATGAACGTGAAAACCACCAACGACACGATGGTTATCATCAGGTCGAAGGGGTCAATCGGACTGATACGACCGGCCTGCTGTTCCTGCTTGAGCCGTGCATCGAACTGCAGGTAAAACATGGCGTACGTGGGGTTTTTGACGAAGTTCTCACGCAGATATTTCCGACGCTCGGGATTGGAAATAAGTTCCTCCAGCACGAAATAAGGCAAGCGCGGGTTTTGAATCAGCGTGTCAAAGTACATGGAGATGGCGCTCTCGATGAACTTGTCGAAGCTGTCTTCGCTCATTAGCGATTGGCCGATTACCCGGAGCGCGGCCTGAATCTGCTCCATGAAAATCTGGCGGAAAAGGTTCTCTTTGGTGCGATAGTAATAGTGCACCAAAGCCTGCGTGCAGCCTACTTCTTTGGCTATCTGGATGGTGGACGTGGCTGCATAGCCTTGCTTGAAAAATAACTGTTGCGCCACTTCGCGGATGCGCATCTCCATGTTGTCGTTGGTATTCATATAGATGGGTATTAAAGGTGTTACAATTTATCCGAGCAGAAAGTGCAGACG
Source organism: uncultured Bacteroidales bacterium (assembly GCA_900321775.1). Taxonomy (GTDB): domain Bacteria; phylum Bacteroidota; class Bacteroidia; order Bacteroidales; family Paludibacteraceae; genus Colicola. Next base: position 10,278 of record ONXE01000088.1, on the reverse strand, counting down.
ATTGATGATGTTGGCGTCGGAAGTGCCCGCATCAAAATCCAGAAAGAGCAGCGAGAGGTTGGGGTAGTGCTCCTTGTACTGCCGCTCAATGCCTTTGCTGATGATATGGTTGGCAATGCAGCCGAATGGTTGCAGCGAGACAATCTTGTCCACTCCGTGCCCGGCCAAATCGCATATCTCGCCGGGCAAGAACCAGCCTTCGCCGAAATCGGCAGCGGAGTTGATTACTTTGCGGCTCTGCTGCCAGATGTCCATGATGTCGGTAAAAGGCCGATAGAACGGGAACGGTCGGCACAGGCGGTCATAGGCATGTGCGTAGTGGCGAAGCAGGGTGTTGACGAGCCTTGCCTGCCAGGGACTGAGTCCGTCGGTGCGAATATGCTGCTTGCGGTTGATGAACGCATTCGGGATGGAGGTGGAGAAGAACCCCGTGAGAGACGGTGGCACCACTTCTACGCCCTGTCCGACCAGCCAGCGCACGACACTATGGTTGGAGAAAGAGTTATACTTGACATATATCTCGCCCACCACGCCCACAACAGGTACTTGTTTGGTGGAGTCGGTGATGTCCGTGAATGCGCTCACCGCGTCCTTCATCAGCCGACGAATGCCGCGATAATTGCGTTGCGCCAACAGCGGCTGAGCTTCGCCCAGATAGAGGTCGTACAGTTTGCGCGCAGCCCCGGCAACACGCTCACGCGGCGCGGCTGGGTAGTACAGTTTGGCAAGCGCATCGGCGAAGAACATGGCTTCCATGGTGGGACGAATGAGGCGAAACCAGTTTATCTCGAACCCGGGCTGGTTGTTCTTGAGTTTCGAACCGATGGAAACGGCTATCACCGGCACATTGCTCATGCCTGCTGCTACCAACGCGTTCTTAATCAGCGCATAGTAGTTCGACGCACGACATTGCCCGCCTGTCTGCGTGATGGCCACCGCAGTCTTGGACAGGTCGTAACGCCCGGATTGGAGTGCGCGGAGAATAGACCCTACTACGATGGTTGCGGGGTAGCAGATGTCGTTGTTCGCCGCTTGCAATCCCTCCTCCGCATCGGCTTGTGTGGCCATCGGGAGTGACTCGAGACGATAGCCGGCCAAATGAAAAAGGGTAGGCAGAAACTCGTTGTAGCCCTCAGCAAAATAAGGCGTGAGAATGACACGGTCGTGGTCGGCGGCAGTATAGGGAGCGGTTGTGTACGGGAGTTTGTTCGGGGTCTTCGGTTCTTCCGTCCGTGTTCCTCCTTTCACGCTCTCCACCAGCGAACGCACGCGCAGACGAAGCGAACCGATGTTGTTCACGTCGTCTATTTTGAGGATAGTGAGGTTCTTGCTGTATCGCCCGAGGATAGCGCGCACCTCGTCCAAAATGAACGCGTCAGGTCCACAGCCGAAAGACGTCAACTCAACCATGTGCAGCAGGCTGTAGGGATTGGTTCCGACCCAATGCGCCGCTTTGAAGATGCGGTTGGGGTAGGTCCATTGCGCCACGGCGTTCAGCTCCTCATAGACAGCCTGCCCTTCGTGCGCAGCGATATTCTCCGTAATCACATCTATACCCATTGCCGCTATTGCATCGGCGATGCGGTGTTGAATAAGCGGGTCGATATGGTACGGTCGCGCCGCCAGCATAATGACCATGCGTCCGGCTTTCTGTGCCGCACGGAACACTTCGAGGTTGCGTCGCTCCAGCCCGTCAAGGTATTGCTGTTGCGCATCCATCGCATGTGAAATCGCCGAGTCGGCCACTTCATGGCTGATGCCGAGAGTGGCTAAATACTCGGTGAGCGATGCCCGCAGCAGAGACTTTTCTTTGAAGGAAATGGTGGGCGAATCGAAGGGAATGCCAAAGTTCTTTTCCGGCTGAATGGCACTCTTGATGACATCCGAATAGCCGCTCACGATAGGGCAGTTGAAGGAGTTTTGCGCGGCTTGGTCCTCTTTGCGCTCAAACACCACCCATGGGTAGAAGATGCGGTCCACCCGCTTGTCGATGAGGTCCATCACATGGCCGTGCATCAGTTTGGCCGGGTAGCAGATGTTGTCTGCCACAATGGTTCGCACGCCCTTCTCAAACAGGTTGTTGGTGCTGACTCCGCTTAACTGCACACGTATGCCGCACAGGCTGAAAAGTGTCTGCCAGAATGGATAGTTCTCGTATATCCCGAGTCCGCGGGGAATGCCTATGGTGAGTCCTTTGTGGCTTGTGGGAATACTGTGCTGCCGGAAGAGCATGCGGTACTTTTCGTCGAACATGTTCACCCCTTTGCGAGCATTGTCTCCCTCGTTGCTATAAACACGTTCGCAGTTGTTGCCGGAGAAATACGAGCGACCATTGGCAAAATGATAGCATCTTACCTGACAGTGGTTTTGGCAGCCCGGGCAAACCTCTTCGGTCTCCTCAAACCTGTTCGATTGTAGCATTTCGTTTAGTTGCATGCCGAACCTCCTTTCGCATATAAGGCTGCTCCGTATGCGCCCATCAGTTCGGGAATAGGACCGAAGCCCACTTCCTCGCCCGTAAGCACCTCCAGAGCACGCACAACAGAGTGATTGCGGAACGTTCCTCCCTGCACCATAATATGGTCGCCCAACTGATTGAATGACTGCAGTTTGAGCACTTTGTACAAGCAGTTCTTGATGACCGAATAACTGAAACCGGCCGCAATATCTTCCACCTTGGCTCCTTCGCGCATGGCCTGTTTGACCTTGCTGTTCATAAACACGGTGCAACGCGTGCCGAGGTCGTAGGGATGTTGGGCCAGTGCTGCCATGCGCGCAAATTCGGACACCTCGTAGCCCAACTGCCGGGCAAACGTCATAATGAAACTGCCGCATCCCGACGAGCACGCTTCGTTGATTTCAATGCGCTGAATACTTCCGTTCTCCACAAAGATGGCCTTCATGTCCTGCCCTCCGATGTCAAGCACAAACGACACGTTCGGTTGCAGGTGTTTGGCTGCTATGAAATGCGCCATTGTCTCCACGATACCATAGTCCAGACGAAAAGCGTTCTTGAGCAACTGCTCGCCGTAGCCCGTGGAGCAACTGCCGGCAATCTCGATGTTTTTGCCCAAACTGTCATGCAAACACTGCAGTGCGTCGTGGAAAGAATGGTATGAGTCGCCGTTGTTGTATCGGTAATCGGTGTAAACGATCTGTCCTTGCTCGTCCAGAAGCACGATTTTCGTGGTCGTACTACCCGAGTCCACACCAAGATAGTACTGCGAACGCTCACTGATTTCAATCTCTCTGCTCTTTGCTATGCGCTCAAAGTTCTTCTCTTTGTTAGCGAGCCACATCTTGTAATCGTCCGGATTGGCAAACAGCGGTGGCAGCGTTCCGGAGATGGGGGCGCTTGTGCAATGGTCCGGATTGAACAAAGCGCGTGTCTGATCGCATGTGAGCGGAGTTCCCTCAGCCAATAAGGCCGTACCGATAGCCGGGATGAACTGCGTGTATTCGGGCACAATACAATCAGCTTCGGATAGCCCCAATCTGTTCATAAGATGTTTGCGCAACTCGGGGATATATGCCAGCGGGCCGCCGCACAAAAACACCTTGGCATGTACGTCCGTGCCGCGAGCCAGGGCGCTGACCACTTGCATCGAAACGGCGTTAAGCATCGAGGCGGCAATATCCTCTTTGCTTACCGAACGCGAAACCAGATTTTGAATGTCCGTTTTGCTGAATACTCCGCACCGCGATGCTATAGGATAGATATGTTCCGCCTGCGCGGCAAGGCCGTTCAACTCCGAAACGTCCACTCCCAACAGTGTCGCCGTCTGGTCAATGAAAGCACCCGTCCCTCCTGCGCAGTTGCCGTTCATGCGCATGTCAGGCACGCGACCTTCTTCAAAGAAAATCATCTTGCTGTCCTCGCCGCCTATATCTACCAACGTATGTACCGACGGGTACAACCGCTTTACCACTTCTGCTGCGGCTATCACTTCCTGGTAAAAACCTGTTCCGAGCCGTTGGGCGCATCCCATTCCAACCGAACCGGTGATGCCGATGGTGATATTGTCCAGGGCTTTGAGGTTACTTTCATGCAGCAGTTGCGCTATCATCTGTTGTCCTATCCGGATGGGCTCGGCGTTATGACGCGTGTACGCGGTAGCAACTACCGCTATTTGCGGGGCTGCACTAACCAACTGGTGCTCGGCACTCACTTCTACCAATGCCATCTTGATAGTTGTACTGCCAATATCGATACCTAATTTATACATATTCTTGTTTGGTGGTGTTATTTAATACACCTATCAAATATCATACCAAACGGCACTCGCTAACTGCCATGTATCCTGTCGGCTGGCTTTATCCGTAAAAATGATAGTCTCTTCTTAACTGCTGACACGTTTTCTTTTATAGTTCTTCTGTTTTTATCAGTGGCAAAAGCGATCATGTACATGTCCCACCGCCTGACAATGACTGCTTTGGTCACGCAGAAATCGCAGAATAGCACCTTTTTTATGGTAAAATGGCAAAAAAAGACGATTTTTCTTGTGTATTCCAAAAATTCTTTATACCTTTGCAGCCGAAAAAAATGATTATAGCAAATGCAACGAATCTGTGATTTTATAGCCAAATGGATGGGCGTGATAGTGTTGATGGTGGCAGCATTAAGTCTGGTCGCGCCTGCTTCGCTCACGTGGATTGGCACTTGGGTAATCAATCCGATGTTGGGCATCATCATGTTCGGAATGGGGTTGACTCTTTCGGCACAGGATTTCAAAATTGTGCTGAGTCGCCCCAAGGATATTCTTATCGGCTGTCTTACCCAGTTCACCGTTATGCCCTTGCTTGCATGGGGGTTGACCAAAGTTTTCTCGCTTCCGCAAGAACTGGCAATAGGCGTCATCCTTGTTGGCTGCTGTCCCGGCGGAACGGCTTCGAATGTCATCACCTACTTGGCCAAAGGCGACCTTGCTCTTTCCGTGGGCATGACCGCTGCCTCCACTTTGCTTGCCCCGCTTCTAACGCCGCTCCTCGTCTGGTTATTTGCCGGCACAATGGTCGATGTACATACATCAGCCATGTTGCTCAGTATCGTCTATATCGTTATTCTTCCCATCATATGCGGCCTGTTATGCCAGCGCTTCATACCAAAGATTACGCAACGTGTCACGCCTTACCTGCCGGCGTTCTCGTCCATCGCGGTCGCTCTAACTGTCGGCATAGTAGTGTCGCACAACGCTGACCGGCTGATGACTGCAGGTTTGCTTGTCGTGCTCGTGGTGATGCTTCATAACCTCTTCGGGCTCGGTTTCGGCTATTTGGTAGGTTGGGTATTGCGTCTGCAACGCCCAAAGCGCGTGGCGCTCAGTATAGAAGTTGGCATGCAAAACTCAGGCTTGGCCACATCGCTGGCTGTGATGCATTTTGCAGCTTTTCCCTTGGCTACCATTCCCGGTGCCGTCTTCAGCGTTTGGCATAACATCAGCGGCGCCATCGTTGCGCGTATCTATTCGCGAAATACCACTGAAAGAATAAGCAAATAGAAATATGAAAAAACGGCCGACAAACTCCATCAATCCACCGCCTCAACGTAGAAACTGAACGGGCGGAAGCCGTCGTTACAGCTGATCATGGCACTCATCGGGTTCTTCATCCAGCCGTCGTAGAAGTTACCCTCCCCACGAGCCAATGATTCGACAAACGGCCTCATGGACTCCCAAGCCGACGGGCACATTCCCTCGGGACACTGCGCATCGACAGACACCCACTGTTGACCTTCCCGTACGTCGCAAGCATGCTCTATCGGGTTCTCATACCTCGCCATCAGGTCCGGATACACGGTCTGGCGAACTGCTGTAATCTTTACTCGTTTCATCATTTTATACCAGACGTTCCATCGCCTTGCGACACTTCAGTTTGTCTTTCTCTGTCAGTTTCGGATGCATTGCTGTGCCGCCGCGCTCGATGGTCTTCACAATCTTGAATCCGGCATAGTGCGCGATTTCCCGCATGGCACGGATGGCGCCACGCGACTGCTTGAATAGGATGTTCCAAGGCCAGGGCGTTGTGCAGGTGCTGACGAGGACACACTTCTTGCCTTTCATCAGCGGCTCTGGGAATCGGGGTGTATCGCGCATCATACCATAAACCTGACGGTCGAACATCAGTTTCATTTGTCCCGGGATATTGCCCCAGTAGCAGGGCGCACCCATAATGATAGCATCGGCCTGCTGCATCATCTTCAGCACGCGCTGCGAATCGTCCTCAGCCAGTACACATTTCTCCTTCTTACGGCAGGCCATACAGCCGGTGCAGGGTTTTATGGTCAGATCGTTGGTATAGACCATCTCCACCGTATCACCATGTTTCTCTGCTTCCTCCCGCATGATGCCGAGCATCTGCGAAATCAGTCCTTTCTTCCGAGGACTTCCGTTTATAATCAGTATATTCATTTCCTCATTGAAATTCTATTAAATTCTTCACCTCACAGCCTTTGCTTTCGTAATAGGCGAGCATCTCTGGCAGTTTCTTCAAGTCATAACTGGTGACGCAGTTGGAGAGGACATGTACCGCGTATCCAGCTTTAGCCATGTTGAAACACGTCGATTTCACGCAGGCTGTAGCATCAGCACCAGCTACGTAGAACTCATTGATGCCGTTCGCCGCGATGAATGCAGCAAACGCCTCACTTGTAAGGGCGTTGCTTTTCGTCTTCACGAAGATGTTGTCCGACACGACCTTCATCTCTGGCACCAGTTCCTCACCCTTACTGCCAGGCTTGAATGTTCGCGTAGCAGCGGTGATGTTGTTATGCTTGATGTAGACAATGTGCATCCCCTCGGCTGTGGCCCATTCGATGGCGGCATTGATATTGCCGATGATGTCCCGATAGTGCTTGGTGATGTCGTTCTGGATGTCGATAACGACAAGTGCTTTGTTCTTTTTCATCATTTACTCAATTACAAAACTACGTGGATAGATTTTCGGTGCAAAAGTACTGCTTTTTGGTGACATACACTATGAAAAAACGGACATTTTATTAAAGCCATGTAGAAACAATATCTTTTTCATCATCAGCTCCAATTCATTCCTCCTACATTATTTTGTTGATGCACCATGCGAAGGCTTTGGCAAGGCGTTTGTCTGATGCACCATGCGAAGGCTTTGGCAAGGCGTTTGTCATTGTCTTGGAAATGGTTGCCCGGATTCCACTCCAGCGTGCAGTTGTCTGCGCCAATGGTTCGTTGCAGGTGGTCGTATTCCCAACGGACATTATTGCCCACCTGCGCAATAGCTTTGTTCTTTGCGAACTCTTCCCTTTCACCGAGGCTAAGATAGACGTATCGTGCAGAAATATCGTGCGCATCCGAAAAACCGCACCAAGCCACAATCCATAGCGACGGAGAAGCGGCTGCAACGGCATCAAAGCATTCCACTTTGGAAACTGCCCAGCGTGCGAACAAGCCAGCTAACGAATAGCCGCCGAGCACTACCGGCAGTTTGCCGAATTGCTCAAACAGATACGGCATGAGATGTTCGGTAATGTAGTCCAAGGTCTCGAAAACATGGTCGCCAACTTCTTGACGTTTGGATAACTTCGGGTCGTGCCAAGGCGTAAGTTCCGCCTCCCAGTCGTTAATCGCCATTGCAACCATGACAAATGGCCCCTTCACTGCTTCGCTGATGAGGGCAACTTCGTTATCTATAGTATTTCGCTCATGCACGCCCAGCGGTTGGATAAGCAACACTTGCGGTCGCTCACCACATTCATATAGTAGGCACTCACGACCGTGTATAGTTAGTTCGGTTTTCATATCGTCTGATTATATCTGTTTCTTGTCCATCTCCGTGAACCGCGGGTATTCTTGCAGCAGCTTTTCAATGAGCGGCACGTACCAGGTTCGCACCTCCTCTGCCGTTGGGGTATGAGCTCCCGGGAAATGGAAAGAACGGTTGTAATGTTCCAGAAACAGTGGCTCGAAGTGTGCCAGCGTGTCCTGCTCTCCGAACAAGCCCCAGACGCGATCTCGATAGTACGGATTACAATTCTTGAACTGAACGGCCTCCTGCTCGGCAAACTCGGAAACCAGTGCCTCATCGATGATGAAATGTTGGTTGCCGTCCTTGCGCGGGAATTTGTATTCATGCTCACCGATACGTTGGCTCAGGAACTCCGACATCCTGAAATGCGGATTGCCGAGCAGGGCCGGGATGCCCACAACCGGAGCCAGCATCTGCGCATAGAACGAACCGCAACTGTTGCCCACCAACAGGTCGGGCTTCTCGCGGTCAATCAACTCACGGATTGCCTGGAGCGCCTCTTTCGGATGCATCGGCAGGTCAGGCGTCAGCACTTCTGCGCGCCCGGCAAACGCCTCGCGCAATGCCATGGCGGGTACACATTGTCCGCTTGCGTAAAAGCCATGTAAGAACAAAATCTTTTTCATCATCAGTTCCAATTCATTCCTCGTATTCAATCCTCAATTCATCGCTGACGTTGAAGTCCTCGTGAAAGCCGTCGTCATAGGTGTATGTCACGACGAGCGCCATCCATTCTTCGCCCGTGTTGGCTTTCTTGCAGGCGGTCATCGACAGCGCCGCCAGCGCAAGGGTGATTTCGTTTATAGTTATTTGCCGGTGGGTTATTGACTGAGGCGGAAAGGTAATCAAAGAGAATTGTCAATTAGTCTCTTTGCCCATAAATCCCAATATAGCGTAAAGGGGGATGTTTTCCATCCATTCCTGGTCTATATATGGCTTCATAGAGCATCGGATCCCCTTGAGCTGTTTGTCAGCATAGTCCACTCTGATAAATTGTGAAAGCGACTTGCTTTTGACATTTTCCTCTGCCTTAACTTCTATCGGAATGATACGTTTCGAGGTCTGAACGAGGAAGTCGATTTCTTGAGTGGAATTATCCTTGCTGAAATAACATATGTCCAAATCATCGAATGTTTTAAGCTGTTGCAGCACATAGTTCTCGGAAAATGCGCCCTTATACTCTTTAAACACATCGTTGCTAACCAACATGAGAGTGGCGGGCGCATTTATCATTGCGCCTAAAAGGCCCACGTCCAATGTGTATAGTTTAAACGCGTCGAAATCCTCATAGAAGCGAATAGGCATATTGGGATTGGTGCAACGGTATACCATATATACCAGTCCGGCATCTACCAGCCATTGTATGGCGTTTTCCAATTCACGTGCCCGTCCTCCTGTTTTGACAGCACCATATATGAATTTTTTGTTTTCTCTTGCCAGCTGAGCAGGGATGCTTTGCCAAACCAAACGGATGCGTTCCGTCTCATTTCCTGTATGCTTTGCAAAATCGTTGTTATAAGTCTTGAGGATCTCTTTTTGGATACTTCTGACTTTTTTCACATCTCGCTTGGTTGTGTAACTCAAGACCGCTTCCGGCATGCCGCCAACGTAGTAGTATTGTCTGAGATATTCTTGCAATCTGACATCCAGCACTTTTTCCATCTCCCAATCATTTTGGGATAGTACATCTGCCAATTGTTCTTCTCCTTTCGCCCACAGAAACTCCTCAAACGTCATAGGGTAGAGGCGGAGAAGATTTACTTTCCCTACAGGAAAGGATTCTCCCGGACGATGGGTTACGCCCAATAAAGAGCCGGCAACCACAACATGCTGATCTCTTGCTTCTTCGCAGAAATACTTCAGGCAGTCCAATCCTTTGTATGCCTCTTGTATCTCATCCATAAAGATTAGGGTCTTCCCTGCAGAAATTTTTTGACGAGAGAATGTTTCCAACGATTCCATGATACGATGAACGTCAAGGTTTTGCCTGAACAGATTTTGGGCTTCGGGCGTATCATGGAAATTTACGTATACCAGATTATCGTATTCGTTTTTTCCAAAGCTCATAGCACCTTCAGGTGCAGTTTCATCAACCTTGGTAAATGCTTTGATTCGGGCGTTCGCACCATTAGCAGAGATATCTTCCCAGCTATCCTTAGTCCAACCCGAAGTATTTACAGACACAAACGACTGTCCTGCCACTGAACTGTTAGTTATATCTTCAACTGTTTCATAATCATCCTTTGCCACATACATTTTTGTTGATGTTCCTGAAGCTGTCTGATTTACAATTACAGAAAAGCTGTCTCCTTTTTCCAGAGAAATCCAGTCCTCTTTTGGAAGATCAAACTTCGTATATCCCATATGCGCAGCTCTTCCACCCTCATATGAGTACACAAGCTCACCGCTGGATGGGTTTCCTTCCAGAGGATTCTTATAGATATATATATCGTAATCCGTAGCATCCTTGTATGTGAAAAATGACAATGCATTTATAGTTTC
>ONXE01000201.1 GCA_900321775.1 uncultured Bacteroidales bacterium | reverse complement strand
CTTGCCAGTTCCACAACCAGCGAATCCAGGTTGTATGTGGTGAACTGAGCAGGCGCAGACAGATGGAAGGTCGAATCCTGCAAAGAGGTCAGGCGACAAGAGAGGAAGAGGCTGTTCTCGTAAGGCTGGAAATAGCCCGGATCCACATGCGTCGAGTCTCCGCCTTGGCTGTACACGTTTACCGTGAAGGTAAGCGTATAATCCACGACACCTTCGTCCAGATAGAAGTAGATCGTGCCCGAATAGGTGCCCACTTGGTCAGCAGAAATGCGGAAGTCGGGATATACCGTATTGGAGGAACCATACGTCTGGCTGGGGTAGGACACATACGAACTGTATGTTGCACCTGCCGCATCCATCGGATCCTTGATGGAGAACGGGTAACGTGCTGAAATAACCAATTGTTGGTTCATGTTGGTGTACGTCACAGGGATGCTTATGTCGTGCCATGTGCCAACTTCGACGTTCATATCGATACTACCTTCCCAACCTACCGAAAGCGTCTGCTGAGTAGAGTCTCCGCTTTGCTGTTCCACTACGGCAGAGATGTACACTTCTATAGGTTGCAGATTGGTACCGGGTGCGGAAATGGTCAGCACATCGGTATATACACCCGGAGTCACCGTGTTCAGCAGCATCAGCACGTCTATCGTAGTCTGCTCTGCGTAGTTCAGATAGAACGTCTTGGCGGTCGCAAAAGAGCTGTTGTCGCCAATCTGGATATTGCGTCCACTTTGCATCTGCAGTTGCAGCGCGTCGATGTTGCCGGCGTTGATGGTCAGCGTACCTGATGCAAGCCTCCATGTTGCAGGATTAGCACCCGTCAGAACCAGTTGTGTCGTGCTCGCGTACATGAAAGGATCGCCACCCATCTGAGTAGTGTCTTCCTGCACCGGATAAGCGTGGAAGGCCACCGAAATAGCGTCTTCCAGCCCTTGTGCTGTAATCGACAGTGTCTCGTTGAAGTCACCTGCCGGGCCATAATAAACAACCGGGCAGTAGAAATACGGAGCACTTGAGCAGGTAGCCATATCGATGTCCAGATTCTTCAGGAAGTTCGGCATACTACCGTCCCCGCCTTCGCCTACGCCGTTCGCAAGGGGTGCGCCCATGGCGGTGTTCGGGTCAATCAGGCTGAAGTTGCTGGTGGCGGGGAATTGGAAATGAATCGTGTCAATGCCCTGAGCCATGCCTATCACATAACCTGAACCCATCATCAAGCCGCCCGTCATCTCGCACGGCATTTCTGTGTGCACATCAGTCAACGAGAGGATAGGAGTGACAGTCTGGGTGGAGTCGTCGGCATTGTAGGCCGTGAAAGTCACTTCGACAACAGTGCCACCTGCTGACAGGGTCACGGTCTCGGAGTACGTGCCCGAAAAGCCCATGAAGATCACGCCCAGAAAGAAACTGTTCGTCGAATCCACGGCGACATTCACTTCATGAGGCATGTCAATCGTGAGAGTACCGTCACCACCCTGAACAGTGGTGATGGCAGGTCCGTTCGGATCTGTAGGGTCGAATAGGCCGAAACTGCTGCCGGCTGGTGTGGAAGCGTGGATAGAATCCGTGCCTCGAGCCATGCCCACTACAAATCCTGAACCCGTCATGAAGTTGCTTCCAAACGGGTTGCTCGCATCCACATGGGCTGCGATGGCCGTCATGGACTGGCCTTCGTTGATGCGAATAGCGACCGTCCCTTGACCATAACTAAAGACAGTCGTCAATACTGCCAATAGTAAAACAAGTAGTTTGAGATGTTTCATACTATTAATATTTTGGTTAATTAATGTGTTCCTGAGAACAAAAAAGAAAACTGGAGTTACAAAGTAACCCCAGTCTTGAAGATGGCTATCTCGTGATAACCATTGAGCTCGTTGTTGGTTTGCCGCCCGCTTGCCACGTCGATGATGAAGTCCGTGAAGCGTTTACACGTCGTTCGCATATCCTCACCGTCGGCTATCACTCCTGCGTTGAAGTCTATCCAATTCGGCTTGTTGTTATATAGCGTCGAGTTGGTACTGATCTTCATCGTGGGCACATAGGTGCCGAATGGCGTGCCGCGGCCTGTGGTGAACAGCACCAGATGGCAACCCGAGGAGGCCAGCGCTGTTGATGCTACCAGGTCGTTGCCCGGAGCGGACAGCAGGTTCAGGCCTTTCACTTGCAGCCTCTCGCCGTAAGGCAATACGCCGCGAACCAGCGACTTGCCGCATTTCTGCGTGCATCCCAGGGCCTTGTCTTCCAGGGTGGAGATACCGCCGGCTTTGTTGCCCGGACTGGGGTTCTCGCCCACCGGTTCACCGTGGCTGAGGAAATAGTCCTTGAAGTCGTTGATGAGACTCACGGTCTGGTCGAACAGCTCTTTGTTGGCGCAGCGGTCCATGAGGATAGTCTCGGCTCCGAACATCTCCGGCACTTCGGTAAGCACGGTAGTGCCGCCTTGTGCCACCAGCCAGTCGCTGAACATACCCAACAACGGATTGGCGGTGATGCCCGAGAAACCGTCCGAGCCGCCGCATTTGAGGCCTACGCGCAGTTCGCTCATCGGCACTGCCACGCGTTTGTCTTTCTTGGCCAGTTCGTACAGGTCGCGGAGGATCTCCATGCCTACTTCCACCTCGTCGCCGTGCACTTTCTGCGTCACGAGGAAGCGTACACGCTCTTTGTCGTAGTCGCCGCAGAACTGCTCGAACACGTCGGGTTGGTTGTTCTCGCAACCCAAACCTACTACCAGGATAGCACCTGCGTTGGGGTGATGCACCATGTCGCGGAGGATCTTCTTGGTGTTCTCGTGGTCGCCGCCCAGCTGCGAGCATCCGTAGTTGTGGGGGAAGCAATAGATGCCGTCCACACC
>ONXE01000210.1 GCA_900321775.1 uncultured Bacteroidales bacterium | reverse complement strand
GCCGCAGAGTGGATGATGCGGGATAAAAATATCGACCATCCTCTGCGAGTGCGGCGGCTGAAATGCTGGCGGCTACGCAGAGTGAGGCCAACGGCCCATAGCCCTAATGGACAATGCGTGATCGCGGCAAACGGAGACACCGCTAAAAAGGGCTTGCAACGCTTGGCAATATGCAGAAAATAAAAAATGCCCTGCTTTCGCAGGGCGATTTCGCGCCGCAGAGTCGAACTGCTTTCACGCCAAATCCGATTACCAACCAAGGAGACGCGAAGGAAGGAGAACAGAATCGAACTGTGTTAGGTCTCACTGGGCGTTACCGCAACCATCGGACACTTCCTAGTTTCATTATATCACACGAAAGAGAATTTGACAAGTAAGCGTAATTAAAGGACACAAGGATGCAATAAAAAAAGGAGTAACCAATGTATATTGCGGCTGTACGTTTTGCGGAGGCAGTAGTTTTGTTGGCACTATGCATTTATATCATTTATCGGATAACGTGTCCGAATGAATGATTAAAGGGACACCTTTGATGAGCATTTATGCGCATCAATACACACTAAAAGAAAAAGGGGTACTTACTCGTACCCCTTGCTCTGGAAGTATAGCTCCAAAGCTTTGTTGATGACCCATGATTTGGCTCTCTCCTCCTCGGTGCAGAAGCGGTTGAGTCTGTCGATCATGTCATCAGGCAAAGTCACGTTGACTCGCTCACAGTGTGTTGTGTGCGGAGTCCCGAAGCGTGGCCTGCCGCCTGAGCCTTTGCGCTCCACGGTCATCACCTCAAAGCAATCATACTCCCGGTGTGTATTTGTGTCAACAATTCTTTTGATGAGCAAAAACTTTTACAGGCGAAAAATGCAGAAATAAGCGCATTTGTACTCGAATAGAGTATTTCTAGCGCGAATTTGTTTGGACACTTTTGTGGAGGATCGGAGGTAGACCATGTGGCTTCATGAGGTTGATTTTCACCTGGCTTATTCGGCGTATCTACTTGGTGTGGGCACTGGTCTCCTCGCCCAACTGATCTATTTCCTGCGGAGGGGAAAATGACAAACAGAGAAATCTACGACTTCTTCATCGGGGCCGGGTTCACCCCGGAAGGGGCCTGCGCCATGATGGGTAACTTCATGGCGGAGTCCAGTATGATACCTAACAACGCGCAGAACGACATGACCAAGCTCACCGATGCACAGTACACGGCGGCTATAGATAACGGCCTGCTCGATTTCGTAGATGACATCGGTTATGGTTACGCACAGTGGACGCTGGCCAGTCGTAAAAGAAAGTTTCTTTCGTTCGCTAAAGCAAGTGGCACTTCCGTGGGCGACCCCATGACCCAGCTTCGGTTCTGCCTGAAAGAGCTGAACGAAGACTTCCCCAGCATCGCCAAGGCGCTGACCGCTTCCCATGACCTGTTCCAGCTGACGCAGCTGGTGTGTAATGTCTATGAGAATCCGGCTGTAAAGAATGTCGGGACTCGCTACGAATACGCGCAGGACTTCTACAATGAGCTGGCGAAGGGGAATACCGTTGTGGTGCCTCCCGCTTTCCAGAAGCCGGACGTGACGGTCGCCGGATTCCAAGGCCTGATGGTCGGTAACGGTTACTGGCCGTATGATGTAGACGGCGTGAAGTCCCCTACTTTTTTCTCCAAGCTCCGTGAGTTTGTTGACGATATGGAAAAATGTTAGGAGGTGGAAGCAATGTCTGAGGCAGTACTGGTTGCCCTGATTACGGGCGGCATATCCCTGTTCGGCTCCATCCTCACCATCGTCCTGACGAGCCGGAAGCAACAGCAGGAGATGGACAAATCCATTGCGGTTATTAAGACCGAGATGAAAGACATGAAGGAAGACATCAAGAGTCACAACCGCTACGCACAGCTTTTCACAGAAAACATTCCGGCGATAAAACAGCACATGATAGACGTTGACAGGCGTTTGGATGGGCTAGAGAGGAGAACCTAATGGACGAACTCACAAAACAGTATGATGCCGCTACCACGGCGCCGGCGACTCCTGCGGCTGGAACGACCGGCGCTGCGGGGAACTCTTTGACGGACAGCTACAACGCCGCCACGCAGGCTCCGGCGCAGGAGGGCGCTACCACTACCCCTGCGGCTACGGCTACCCCTGCGGAGACTCAGCCCGCACCGTTCAATGTCGGGGCGAACTCCACGGCAGACCGGGTCAACGCCATCAACACGATGTATGACGCACAGCAGCAGGCGAGACTGAACGAACTCCAGAACGCCTACGACCTTTCCCGGTCGGATATGCAGGCGGCAGCTGACCAGATCAACCCCAACTTCCAGCGGCAGGCCAACGACCTCGCCGTACAGTACGAGCGTAACCGTCGGAACTTTAATGAGGGCGCAATCCTCAACGGCATCAACACGGGAGCCGGAGCGCAGGCCGACCTTGCGAGAGCAAGCGAGTATCAGCGCGACTTCGGCAATCTCCGCACGGCACAGGCAAACCAGATGGCGGAAGCCGAGCGGCAGATGGCGAACCTTACGGCAAGCTACCAGACCAACATCCAGACCGCACTGGCGAACAACGACTACCAGAGGGCGGCGGCTCTGCTGGACGAGTACAACAACGGCTACGAGAGAGACCTGAAGAACGCTCAGATCCTCGCGGAGTTTGGCGACTTCACCGGCTACGCTGGTCTGTACGGTCAGGAGCAGGC
>ONXE01000213.1 GCA_900321775.1 uncultured Bacteroidales bacterium | reverse complement strand
TGCCCGCATCTACCGCACGGGTGACATCGTGCGCTACCTGCCTGACGGCAACATCCAATTCGTCGGCCGTCGTGACGGACAGGTCAAGATTCGCGGTTTCCGCATCGAACTCAAAGAGGTGGAGGCCATTATCCGCGACTTCCCGGGCATCAAAGATGCTACGGTTCAGGCCTTCGACTACCCCAATGGAGGCAAGTATATCGCGGCGTATATCGTCAGCGACGAACAGGTGGATATTCAGGCCCTGAATGCCTTCATCAAGGAGAGCAAGCCGTCGTATATGGTTCCTGCCGCCACCATGCAGATTGACGCTATTCCGCTCAACCAGAACCAGAAAGTCAACCGCAAAGCGCTGCCTACACCCGTTATGCAGGCCTCGGACCGCGACTATGTGGCTCCGGCCAATGACACCGAGAAATTGTTCTGCGACATCTTCGCTTCCGTCCTGTCGATGGACAAAGTGGGCGCCACGGACAATTTCTTCGAACTGGGCGGAACCTCGCTTATGGTGACACGCGTCATCATCGAAGCCGACAAAGCCGGCAAGCACATCGCCTACGCCGACCTCTTCAGCCATCCTACGCCACAACAACTGGCAGCCATGTCCGGCGAAACAACCGGCGACGATGATACCACCGACACCGCCGTCACCGACTTCGACTACACACCGATACAGGAACTCATTGCCGGCAACAACCTGCAGACCTTCGCCAGCGGTTCGCAACATCCTCTGGGCAACATACTGCTTACAGGTGCCACGGGTTATCTGGGCATACACATCCTGCACGAGCTGATTGGTTCCGACGCCGAGAGCATCACCTGTCTGGTGCGCGGCAAGAGCAAGGAAGAAGCCGAACGCCGTCTGCGCACGCTGCTTTTCTACTATTTCGGTCAGCGCTTCGACGACCTGTTCGGTTCCAAACTCTTCGTCATCAACGGCGATGTCACGCAAGACCTGTCAGAACTGCTGGCCTCAGCCACCAGCCATCAGCCCTCCATCACCACTGTCATCAACTGTGCGGCTAACGTCAAGCACTTCTCCAAAGGCACGGACATCGAGGATGTCAACATAGGCGGAGCGCAACGTTGCGTGGACTTCTGCCTCAAGACCGGGGCCGCGTTTGTTCACGTCTCCACCACTTCGATAGGCGGACTCTGGACTAACCCCGACATGCCGCCTGTGCTCTCCGAACGAAACATCTACTTCGGACAGTATCTGGGCAACCAGTACATCCACTCCAAGTTCCTGGCAGAGCGACTCATCCTTGACGCTATTGTACACAAAGGACTCCGGGCCAAAATCATGCGCGTGGGCAACCTCGCTGCACGCAGTTACGACGGCGAGTTCCAAATCAATTTCTCCACCAACAGTCACATGGGACGCATCAAGATCTTCAACATGCTCGGCTGCTGTCCGTTCGAACAGTTTGACCAGCCCACGGAGTTCTCGCCTATTGACGAAACGGCACGTGCCATCGTCCTGTTGGCAGGAACCCCCGACGGATGCACCATCTTCCACCCCTACAACACCCACGTTCGACTCTTGGGAGACGTGCTCATGGGCCTCGAGAAAATCGGCACACCTATGCGTTTCGTGGAGATGCCCGAGTTCGGCCAACTGATGCAGGAAGCGGCTCTCGACCCCAACAAGGCCCCGCTCCTTACCGGCATGCTGGCATACAAAGATGCGGCGCACGGACGGCCTACACAGATGGTCAACGCAAGCAACGAGTACACCGCACAGGTTCTGTTACGACTCGGTTTCCGCTGGTCGGAGCCTGACAGCGCCTACGTCAACCGTATGCTCACGGCTATCTCACAACTCGGATTCTTCGACATCACACAATAATCATTCTTCCATCACTTGCACGCATTAAAAAACTACTGCTTATCCTCCTCGCTACCATCGTTGTGGCGCTTGGCACGACCGTTCTTGTTATCTACCTCCGCGCCACTACCGATGCCGAGCCCGTGGTTACATGCGGGCAACTGGTGCGATATCACGACTTCCCCTCCCGCCATATTCAGCCTCGGACCGTCAGTGTCTGGCTGCCCGACGGCTATACGGTGGGGGACAGTTGCTGTGTCATGTATATGCACGACGGCAAGATGCTCTTCGACGGCGCTGTCACCTGGAACGGACAGGAGTGGCGGGTCGATGAGACCTTCGGTCGAATGATCCAAGCCGACTCTATCCCACCCTGCATCGTTGTGGCTATTGACAATACATCCAAACGTATGACAGAGTATTTCCCAACCAAAACATGGCAGTACGTAGCGCCCGACGAACGCGAGCACTATGACGAGAAAAATATCCTGGGGGACAACTATTTGCGTTTTCTGGTAGAAGAACTCAAGCCCTTCATCGACAGTCTCTATCGGCCACTCACCGACCGCGAGCACACCTTCATCCTTGGCTCCAGCATGGGCGGACTGATCTCACTCTACGCCATCTGCGAATACCCGCATATCTTCGGGGGAGCGGGATGCATGTCCACCCACCTGTCTATGCGACACTTGCCTGTGGC
>ONXE01000214.1 GCA_900321775.1 uncultured Bacteroidales bacterium | reverse complement strand
CTTCCCCAATGGCACAAATATCACCGTGGGAGGCTATATACTCCAGCAAATCGAAACAGACGGAGTGGATATAACTTTGCCGACGGACAAACGGATCTTCGCCGAGTTCAAAGCCCATCAGCACGATGAAGGGTTCGTGGCGGAGAAGTTCTTCACTTTCCACCCCGACCAGCAGATCAACGCATTGGCGTGCGACCTGATAGCTGACCGCTACCAGTTGTCGAGTATATTCTCGAAGGTGGCGATATCCGAAAACGTTGTTCTGGATGTTGAGCAACGCTCGGAGCATGACCTGCTGGTGGAATTGGTGCCGCAACTGTTGTGCGAACTCAGACTCAGTCTGGTGAACGACCGTATAGATGCAGTGCAGCAGCAGATGAAAGCAGACCCCGACGGCGAGCAATCCCTGCAACTGCTGGGTCAACTGAACAGCCTGAACGCCGTGAAACGCGAGATATGCAAGTATCTGGGCAACCGCATGCGGTAAAATTACGCTTTGTCGGTTGAAAATCGGTAAAATATGCCGTATTTTTTACTTTTTTCAGTAAAATACTTGCAAATTCGAAAAATATTTAGTAACTTTGTATCGCTTTCGTGCCATGCATGTGCATCAGCACTGCGTATAAATACCATAAAACACAAGTCATCATAATGGATGAAGTAAGAATTATTGAGATTAAGAAGAGTGTCTTCGATGATAACGACCGAGCCGCAGATGCGATGCGCGGCGAGTTGAAAAAGAAAGGTGTATTTCTGCTCAACCTTATGTCCTCTCCGGGCAGCGGTAAGACCACCACTCTCATTCAGACCATCAATCGTCTGAAACACAAAATCCGAATAGCCGTAATGGAGGCCGACATCGATAGCGATGTCGATGCCGTCAAGATCAAGGACGCCACGGGTGTGGAGTCCATTCAGTTGCATACGGGCGGTATGTGCCACTTGGATGCAGAGATGACAGGGCAGGGGCTGGCAGCGATAGGCGACCAACCGGATCTGGTCATCTTGGAGAATGTCGGTAACTTGGTATGCCCGGCAGAGTTTGACACGGGCGCTGTAAAGAATGCAATGATTCTGTCCGTGCCTGAAGGTCACGACAAACCGCTGAAGTATCCGCTGATGTTCTCGATCTGCGATGTGGTGGTAATCAATAAGATAGACGTGCTCCCGTACTTTGATTTCGATCTCGACAAGTGCCGGCAGTACATTCACATGCGCAATCCGAAAGCCACCATTATCCCCATATGTGCGAAGACAGGGAAGGGAGTGGACGCATTTGCCGATTGGCTGCTCAGCGAGGTTAATCAATGGAAAGAAGCATAATCGTCATCACGTCATGTCATCATCACGCCATCACGTCATCACGAAATAATAACAAACAATAAACGAACTATATTAAAAAATAGTCAAAAATTGATAGATTTTAATGTTTACCTGCCAAGTGTCTCGTCGGGAGTGTTCC
The DNA here is from genome assembly GCA_900321775.1 of uncultured Bacteroidales bacterium. GTDB lineage: Bacteria > Bacteroidota > Bacteroidia > Bacteroidales > Paludibacteraceae > Colicola. The sequence goes on along the minus strand of ONXE01000214.1, from coordinate 1,042 downwards.
GACACTCCCTTGCCGACAGCGCTCCCAGCGGGAAAACAAATAAAATATTTTATGGTAATGCTGATACATACCCATCAACGTAGGGGCGATTGTTAGTGACGACAGCGAAAGCCTGACGAATAAGTTTGTTAGCGACAGCGATGACGGCAACTTTGCCTGATTTGCCTTTATCTTTCAAACGTTTGAAAGTCTCTTTACAAGCTGCATTGAATTTAATTGAGGAAACAGCAGCAATGTATAATTGACTACGTAGATAAGTATCGCCATTGCGATTAATGTGACCTTTGAAATTTACTGACGTACCTGATTGCTGGTATGTGGGACAAAGTCCCAAGAATCGCGAGATCTGTTTAGCGTTGCTAAAGTACGCAAAGCCTCCGGTAGCTACTATGAGCGCTGAAGCAAGGGTTTTGCCAATGCCTTTAATGGAAGTGAGAAGATCCATTTGGCGCTTAAATTCCTTGTTAGATAGATGAGTTATTTCCTCTTCTAACTTAGAGATTTGCTTGCGTAAAAATTTAATGGTTTTCTCTGTGGCAACCTTTGCTGTAGGATCTTGCTTCGGCAGAACAGACAAGGAGTGCTGTAGATTGAGTAAGATCGTAAGTTGCTTCTTAAGTTGCCTAAGAACCGTGCGTTTCTGCTTGAGTAGCATAATGCTCTCGGACGGGATTTTGTAGGGTGCAGGCTCCATCTTCTCGCCATACATAGCAATCAGTTTAGCATCGATATCGTCCGTCTTGGTAGTGGACAGCATAGCACGAGCAAAATGCTTAATCTTCTGTGGATTCTCCATGCTAACAATGATGTTAGCTTGTTGAAGCAGATAGAGGAGAAGCATGCTGTAATTGCCGGTTGCCTCCATTACACAATGACACTCAGCCGGAAGCGATTGAATGAACTGGTGCACACCACTACTGGTGTTTTTGAATGTTTTAGTGGCGTAACCACTCTTTGCCGGATAAGCTGCTACGAACGAATCCTTGCTTACGTCAATACCAATGTAGGTCATAATGTTATTTGATTTATTTGTGCTGGTTTA
>ONXE01000216.1 GCA_900321775.1 uncultured Bacteroidales bacterium | reverse complement strand
CCAAGACCGTTGGAGTTGGTCTGGAGGTTGAGAGAGAGGTTCTCTTCGGGCGCGTTGCACTTCTCGTTGTACTCCTGGTAGGCGGTGTTGCGTTTGTGCTTACCCACAATCTGAAGGGGGATATTAGCCAGTTCGAGCGAGATACCCGTAGCGAAGATAGGCGCACCGAAGCCGACAAGCAGGCCTCCGGCCAGGTTGACCTGTTGGTCTTTGGCCATCAGTACGATACCGCCAACCATCATACCCAAACCCGTGATAGTGGTAGGAATACCGGCAATCCAAAGGCCACGACCGATTTTCTGCAGTTTTTGGCCCGTGAGGAACTGCTCGTATGCCACAGGACATTTGAGTTGAAGCATGCTGACCATCTCTTCTTGCGAGATGAGATTTCCTTCGTAAAGATAGGCCTCACCGGATTTGGTGAGCGTCTGCGCAGATGCGAACATCGTAGCCATAAGCACGCAGACTAAAAAAATCGCTTTTCTCATAATTTTGCTATTTTAATCGTTTTCGCCTGCAAAGTTACTGCTTTTTTTTGACATATGCAAGTCTTTTGCAAGAAAAATGTAAATTCCGTAAGGATTTACACTATTTTATGCAAATCCAACAGATTACTTACCTCACGATAATCTTCCTTGTGTACCAGTTTCCCCCGACGAAGGCTTTGAGGAAGTAGATGCCGGTGGGGTAAGCGCCCACGTTGACAGTGAGAGACTCAGCGCGTTGCGGTCCGAGGTTCTGCAGGGTCTTGCCGGTTAGGTCCACGAGGAACAGTGCATCCGCGCCGAGGGGCAGGTCAGCCAGGAAGAAATCGTCGCAGGGGTTGGGGCGTACGGTGAGTACTTCGTCCAACGGCCTGACGGGTGCAGTCTGAGGAATCGTGTCGAGGTCCTCGGGATCGAAAGGATTGGGGAGGAAGGCCTCTTCGTCGGTAGGCGCGAGTGCGCTGTCGGCCCATTGCGGCTGGCACTGAGGCATGCGGCTGAACTCGATGATGGTGCGGACAAGCATGTCGTTGAGGTGCTCCACTTTGAGCGAGTCGGTGGTCGGCTTGAGGTGTTTGTCACCGATGCCGCTGTCGTCAGTGAGAAAGAACGAAGTGCCGTTGGTCAGCAGCGCCAGTTCGCGCATCAGCAGTTCCCCACTCTCGCGAAGTCCCGAGCACACGACCGGCACGACGCGAATGCCTTGCTTAGCCGCAGCCTTGACCTGTGCATGCAGCAGCGCGATGGTAGCGGAGTCCTGATGGCAGGGCGCATCCAAAATAAGGAACGCGATGCGCGCGCGAGCGTGAGAACTCCAGTCGGCCACGTTGACCGCCGCCATAAGTGCCTCGGGAACAGCTTCTTCGTAGTCGCCGCCACCGCCGGCGCGCTGCTCGTTGAGGAACGTCTGCGTGACAGACATATCTTCGGTAAGCATGGATAGGCGGTTGAGGTAGTCGTCGTGATGATCACGATAGACGAGCGCACCGGTTCGGATGATAGCGCCGTCCACAGCCGACTGACTGCGGCGGATGACATCCTGCAACTCAGCGTTCATGTAACGGAGCTCGTCGCCCATAGAACCCGTGGCATCCATGATGAAGAACACATCCACGTTGTCCGGCGTGTCGCAGACGGTGTCGAGGACGCAGAATGCTTCGTTATTGACGATTGGACAATTGACGATTTGACTGTTGATGGACAATTGGTAGGTATCGGACAATTTGTCTGCGCGGGAGGAGTGGAACACATCTGCCCAGAGTTCGGCGTGGCCGGTGTTGTCGGTTCGCGCGGCAAACAGTTCGTGGCCGTCAGCATCGAGGAGGACAACGGGAACGTCGGCAAGCGGAAACTGCTGCTTATTCGTCACTTGCACACGAATACGCCGGCTGACGTTCATCTTCCATTCGTTCACAAACTGCGCGTGACTCTGCGTGAGGATATTGTTCCACAGATGCCATTTGGCGAAGTCGTTGACCTCTCCCGCCGTGAGTTTGCCCGCCTGTACATTGTTGGTAGCAGCAGCGGGTTTACCATAACCGGTCACGGCCATGTCGTACACCGCTCCGTCCGCCTCAACAGGGGCCGGAGCTGCAGCATCTTCCATCACTGCGAGCGTCTCCACCTCGGCCATCACGCCCGTTTTGCGGCCCGCGAGAGTACGGACATCCTTGCGAGACAGCATCTTGGCTGAGGGTGCACCCATAGTGTAGTACACGTCGGAGGGCGCGCCATCAAAACGCTGCGCTTTGCGTTTCATGATGATCCACTGCGGGCACTCGGTGGGCGCAATCGTCATACGCAGCGTGTCCAGCCCTTCGCCGGTCAGCATGACTTGTGCGGCACTGACATTGGAAGGGAAAGCAAAG
>ONXE01000217.1 GCA_900321775.1 uncultured Bacteroidales bacterium | reverse complement strand
GCCAGACGCAGGTTGTTGCCCGAGCTGGTCAGTTTCTCCTTGATTTTCTGCAGTTGCTCGATGGACTTGTCGATGGCGGCGATGGCCTCCTCGTACTGACGATGCGCCAGATCCACGTTGCGGAAGAATCCTTCCTTCATGTCCTGCAGGCGGTTCTCGAAGTTCGTCACATCCACCGACTGGTTCTTCGCCACTTCCAGTTGCCGCTGATAGTCAACGGTTTTGCGGGAGGTCTGCACCAGCAGTGTGATGAGCGGAATGAAGAACTGCGGGCGGATGACGTACATCTTCTCGTACTTGTGCGACACGTCCACGATGCCGGTGTTGTAGAGTTCACTCTCAGGCTCGAGCAGCGACACCAGTACCGCGTACTCACATTTCTTGGCGCGGCGGTCTGCGTCCAGTTTCTTGAAGAAATCTTCGTTCTTGTGCTTCGTGGCGGTCTCGTCCATCTCGTTCTTCATCTCGAACATCACCGACACGTACTCGAAGTCGTCCACGAAGTCGCGGAAAATGAAATCGCCCTTGCTGCCACCGCTGGCGTCGTTGTCTTTCTCGAAATAGGCGTTAGGGAAGAGCGGCCTGACGCGGTTGAACTCCGTACTGCAGTGAATCTCAAGCGTTTCGCCTACCATCTTGGTGGACATGCGGGTCTTCAGGTCTTTGTAGTATGCCACCTGTTCCTCCGCCAGTTTGAGTCGGTTCTCGTAGTGCTCCTTCAGGTTCCCCTCGCGCAGTTTGGCCTCGTTCTCTTTCTCGCGCACCGAAGCCTGGAGGCGGATGATCTCAGCCTCTTTCTGGTGCAGCGCGTCCGACTGTTTCTGACGCTCGGACAGAACGGCGTTGTTGGCCTGCGCGCGCAGCGTTGCCAGTTCAGCCTCTTTCTCCATCAGCGCACGGTCTTTCTGCATCAACTGCTGCTGAAAACCCGTCGCCTGTTGCGTGGAGGCCACCTGTTGCTGGGCCTGCCATTGCGCGTGCAACTCTCCGATACGACGCTCCACCTCCTGCGAGAACTCAGCGTTCTTTACCTGAGAGAGAATACCTGCGTAGTCGGCCTCATCCACCGTGAAAACACTACCGCATTTGGGACATTTCAATTCTTTCGACATAATCTCTTTTCCGTTTGAACCTGCAAAGATACTGCTTTTTTTTGAATTGACCAAACAAAAAGCCGTTTTTTTTTTTTTTTTTAGAAAAAAGTTTGCGTATGTCCCCAAAAAGCAGTAACTTTGCACTCGCAAACGTTACTGCGTCAATCTGGGGCCCCCGAAACAATCTTTGTTGTTTTGGGGAGAGCGGAGCCCCCGAGAACTTTAATGAGCCTGTATAAAAGGAAGGCTCAGTCAGTGTTCGAGGGTGGCGCACGCGAAGTAACTTTGCAGCCGGTTTTACTGTAACATGCAAAAAGATATCATCATATTAGGCATAGAAAGTTCGTGCGACGACACGTCCGCGGCCGTGATTTGTAACGGCGTGCTGAAGAGCAACGTGATTGCGTCGCAGAAAGTGCACGAGGAGTACGGCGGTGTCGTTCCGGAGTTGGCCTCCAGAGCGCATCAGCAGAATATCGTGCCCGTAGTGGATACGGCCCTCAAGCGTGCCGGAGTGGAGAAAGAGCAACTCAGTGCTATTGCGTTCACCCGCGGCCCGGGACTGCTGGGCTCGCTGTTGGTTGGCACCTCTTTTGCCAAGGGCCTGGCGCTGAGTCTGGGTATTCCGCTGGTGGATGTCAACCACCTGCAAGGTCACGTGTTGGCGCATTTTGTGGAGGATGGCGAGCATCGTGAGCATCCCGAGTTCCCTTTCTTGTGTCTGTTGGTCAGCGGCGGCAACAGCCAGATCGTGTTGGTCAAGGCTTACAACGACATGCAGATCATCGGGCAGACTATCGATGACGCGGCGGGCGAGGCATTCGACAAGTGTGCCAAGGTGATGGGTCTGCCTTATCCCGGCGGCCCGTGGATAGACCGCTTGGCCAAGCAGGGTAATCCCGAGGCGTTCCATTTCGCCAAGCCGCAGATTCCGGGGTACAACTACTCGTTCTCGGGCCTGAAGACCTCTTTCCTCTACACGCTGCGTGATATGCTCCGCGAGCAAGGTCTGGAGACTGTGGACCAGTTGGCGGAACGCGTGCCCAACTTGCGCGAGGACCTTTGTGCCTCCGTGCAAAAGACGGTGGTGGAGATACTGATGAAGAAACTTCGTCAGGGGACCTGAAAATCAACTCCGTGGCAGTGGCAGGCGGTGTGAGTGCCAACAGCGCCCTTCGCGAGGCGTTTGTGGACTACGGCAAGCGCTACAGGGCCAAAGTGTATATCCCGCCGTTCTCGTTCACTACAGACAACGCGGCGATGATTGCCGAGGCAGGGTATTTCAAGTACCTGGACGGTCAGTTCTGCCCGCTGGAGGAGGTGCCTTTTGCCAAGACGAAGATATAGCCGCAAGGAACAAGGAGCAATGAGCAGGGAGCAAATACGTCAAATCTGGGATACATACCGCGACATCCTCCTGTTCGCGGTATGTTTGTTTGGGGCTAATCTCCTTTGGAAACTGATGATTC
>ONXE01000218.1 GCA_900321775.1 uncultured Bacteroidales bacterium | reverse complement strand
TTTGCCTGAACCGATACTCACGGTCGGTGTGCCGGTAAAGGCTTCAGGCATCAACTGCGTACGCAGTGTGATGACTTGTGCACATTTGGTGAAGGCGTCTATGCGCTCTGCTTGCTTGAAGTAGCCCTTGGCTGTCGGATTGGGCTTCGTGCCCGTGCGACCGTTCTGGTCGATTGATATGTCGTAGCCGATCTCCTCAAACTGCCATAGCATGTGTGCGCCTTTCAGCAGAACGTTGAATGCCACATTTTCTGCTACACGACCTAATCGGGCTGCTTCGTTGGTCTGCAAGTCTCCGTTTCCATAGGTTTTAGCCTTGTACTGCATGCGCTCCTCGTCATGTGACTCGGCGTAGGATACATATCCTGCGCGGTTCGCTCCGTCAAAACCGTCACCGTCCTTTAGCCATCCCATCGCTGTTTGGCAGTAGGCATTGGTGATTACGTTTCCTGTCCAGCATTGCATGCCCGCACTAATCAGCTGGTCTTGACCGTTGCCCCAGTGCTCCAGAATCATGTATGCATCGGATGAGGTCGCCTTAACGCCGTTCTGATAGTAATCCTTCAGGTTGGATACGGCATTGTTTGTGTTGCCGCACAAACCGTGACTTAAATCCAGGCGATAACCGTCAATCTTGTACTCTTTCAGCCAATATTCGAAGGCGCGCGTGAACATTTCGTGTGCCGGACCGAAATCATGATTCCACTCCTCGCCGTAGCCGTTGTCGCCTTCGGGCGGGTTCGTGCTGAACCATGGGTTATATTGCAGGTCATTGCCGTAAGGATAGAGCTTAGCCATAGGATTCGTGCCCTTCGTATGGTTGAATACCATGTCAAGAATCACGGCTATACCGCGCTTGTGGCATTCGTCGATTAGGGCTTTCAGGTCTTCAGGCTTGCCGTAGGTCTTATCCACCGCAAAGTATAACGTCGGATTGTAACCCCAACTGATATTTCCTTCAAATTCACTCACGGGCATCAACTCTATTGCATTCACACCTAAGTTCTGAATGTAGTCCAAACGGTTCATCAGCCCTTTGAAGGTACGCGCTGCTGTATAGTCGTACACCCACGCCTCATATATGATCAGGTTCTCCTTTTTCGGGCGCTTGAAGTTCAGCGTAGCGTCACTCCATGGGTATTCAGCTTTCCCCGGTTGGATAACTGTCACATAACCGCCGTCTGCACCTTTGGCCGGATAACTGATCAGCGTGGGGTCAACTTTCTTGGGCTCGTACTGATCATCAGGGTGGAGTACCTTCTCGGAGTAGATATCACAAATCAGCTTCCTCACGCCATCAGCACGCTCCACTGCGTATTGGAAACGGTACTCTTTACCTTTTTTCAGCCCTGTCAGAGTGATCCAGAAGTAGTTACCGTCCTTATAGAGCTGGTGCTGAGCATCGAGTTTCCAGTCAGTCATATCGCCCAGCAGGAACACACGCTTGGCAGCTTCAGTCTTGCTTGCGGCGTACGTACACAATGTCACCGATGTGCCGTCAGCGCCGTAGTAGATACCATTGCTCACACCTGACGGACGGGACTTGCTTACAGCGGTTACGCCCTCTACAGCCTCCCAGATGTCCGGGGCGCTCGCCTCGCCCAATACAACAAAGATGTCACCACTGGCTGCCTTCCCTTCTTTCGTGCCGCCGGGACCGTCATGGAAGACGAACGCAAGCTTCTTGATGTTCGTACTTTCCGGCACGCCATAAAACGTAAAGATGTTGTCAATCGTCAGTTGCCATTTGCCATCGTTGGTGGCAGTTAGTTGAGGTTGTGTCGCGCCACGCCAACTGCCAATCACGTTTTTCCAGTCGCTGTCACTTGTTGAGGCAGAGGTAATCAAGCCCGTGTGGGCATAACACTTGGTAGCACCTACCATGCCGCCGTTGCCACCGGCAGGATCGAATGTTATAACAACCTGCCCCGTGTGACCTACGGGAACGGGATTAGGATCAGTCGTTACTTGTGCTGTCAGCAGTAGGGAGAACAGCACCGCGGCTAAACAAATAAATAATCGTTTCATTGTATGTGTTGTTTTCGATTTCGATGTTTGTGTAAGGTGGCGCACACCCAAGCGCACCACCCTGATGCTTATTGCAGTTGTGCGCCTAACAGGTTGTAGCGTACGCCATCCTTGATGAGCACTACCTGACCATTCTCAATGGTCTTCGTGATATTTGCCTTGACGGTTGTCGTCTCAACGGCATCTTCTTCATCGCAAAACTCCAGCGAATAGGCATCGAAAGTCGCCTTGTCAACACGCTCAAGTTCAATCTGCCCCTTGAACGCAAT
>ONXE01000221.1 GCA_900321775.1 uncultured Bacteroidales bacterium | reverse complement strand
CAGATCAAGCAGATGTTCCCCGCTTTGTGGGTGGACGAAGAGGACGAAGAAGGCAAGAATCTGCACGAGGAGGAGTTGATACAGTCACAGATAGCGCGCTATCGCCGCCATGATACGTTCACGTACTTCAAGATCAACGAGTCGGACTTCTGCGAGCGCGTAACGGCGCGTTTGAAAGGCCTGCGGACACCGCTGAATATCGTCGTCCTGAACTTCATCGACATGCTCTCGCACAGCCGAACGGAGTCGAAGATGATGCGTGAGCTGGCGGGTGATGAGGCGGCTTACAGAAGCCTGACTGTGAGTTGGTTCCGCCACTCGCCCACGTATGCGCTGTTCCGCCGTATTGCGGAGCTGGGCTACAAGGTGATACTCACGTCAGACCACGGAACCGTGCGCGTGCAGAATCCTGTGCAGATACTGGGTGACAAGAACACCAACACCAACCTGCGTTACAAAGTGGGCAAGGCGCTCAACTGCAAGTCCCGCGACACGTTTGTGATAGACAAACCCGAGGCATTTGGTCTGCCTGCGCCGAACCTGAGTTCATCGTACGTGTTCTGCACAGGACAGGATTTCTTCGGATACCCGAACAACTTCAACTACTACGCCCAATACTATACGGGCACGTTCCAGCACGGCGGCATCTCGCTGGAAGAGATGCTGGTTCCGCTGATTACGCTGGAAGCGAAATAGGCCTTGGTCAAAGGTCTAAAGTCCACGGCGTAGCAGATCGTCCGGAGCGTAGCGCAGGAAAGAAAAGTCAAAGGCTATGAAAGAGCGACCCCCTTGTTCAGGGGGCCGTTTCTTTTAGTAGGTCGAACCGTTGTAGGTGGCGGTGGACTCTTTCTTGCCGTCGCTCTCGCCGGGGATCCACCAGGTGGTGTTGCTTTCTGTCCCGAGGAAGAAGGCCTTGGCACGGATGGTTGTGCCTTTCTTGACGCGTATCGGAGCAGAATATGCGGGCGAAGAGGCGTTGGGTTCGCTGCCGTCCAGTGTGTAACGGATGATGGCGTTAGGCACGGATGTGACCATGGTGGCGAGTCCTTTCTCGACGTGAATGCCCGGTTGCGAGAGGTGGAAGGTGATGCCGTTGTCGTGGATGCGCTGTAGCTCGTAGCGGCAGATGGATGCGTTCCATTCCTGCGGCGTGACGGTGTGTCCGTTGTAGTTGGCGGCAGACTCGGGCCGGGCGTTCCATGCGCGCTCCGAGAGGGCGAACAGGCGCGGGAACATGTAGCGCTCCACCTGTTTGTAGTCGCCGCGGAGGGTCTCGGCGAAGATCTGTGCCTGCAGACCCTTGACAAAGTCGCCGCGGATAGGCTCAAACAAGTAAGTGTCCATCATCTCGCACGAACCGGCCCAGTAGAGTCCGGTTTCCTCCTGATGGCGCACATAGACGTGGTCAAAATAGAGCACGTTGGCGCAGCTGAGGACCACGGGGAACGAGTCCTGCGACAGTTGCTGCGCTTTTTTCTGGCTGACTTTCCAGCAGTAGCTGAGCGGTTTCATCTCGGGCAGCACGGCGGCAATCTCTTCCCATCCGGCGGGTTGGAAACCGTTATCGGCTATACTGGAGCGGAGTTGGCTGAGGAAGCGCGCATGCTCCTCGTCGGTGTACACACCTTTGGCCACTTCGTCTCCGCCCAGGTGAAACCAGGTCTGCTTGACGCCCGCGTCCTGATACATCTTGTGGATCTCGCTGATCACTTTGTCCATGAAATGGAGCGACGAGGTGAGGTTGACGGCGATGACGTTGTCTTTGTAGGACTGGGCGGAGTGGATGTTGGTCTTGTCGCGCTTGAAGTCGGTAAGCAGATACTGATAGGCGAGGGAGGGGTCGTTGTCGAAGTTGTTGTAGAATCGTGCTTCCATGCACTTGATGGCGGCGCGACTATGTCCGGGGATGTCTATCTCGGGGATGACATCTATATAATGCTCGCGCGCGTACACAAGGATGTCGATGAAATCTTGTCGTGTGAGGTATCCGTTGGCGGGATTGGAGGGGTCCTTGTCATCCCATCCTCCGCCGTAGTAGGGCAGCAGACAATTGCGCTCGTCGGTGGTGTAGCCGCGCTTCGAGCCAATCTCTGTCAGTTCGGGGATACCCGGAATCTCGAGTCTCCACGCTTCGTCGTCCACCAGGTGCAGGTGCAGAACATTCAGCCTGTAGGTGCTCATCTGGTCGATGAGTCGGAAGATATCTTTTTTCTGCGTGAAGTTGCGCGCAATATCGAGCATAAACCCGCGATAGGGATAGTC
>ONXE01000222.1 GCA_900321775.1 uncultured Bacteroidales bacterium | reverse complement strand
GGTCGTTAAGCTCAGCATCGCCGATGGTACTGCATTTGTGGGAGAGTAGGTAGCCGCCATTTCCGAGAGCTTCACTGAAAAGTGAGGCTCTCTTTTTTGCGGCTACCTACTCTCAACTCCACGGGGGCCAAGGTCCTATAGGTCTTGTAGGCCTTATGGCTAACTCTTGGTTTTCGTTTTGCGCTTGCGCTTGGGTTTGGACTTGGAGTCTGCGGCGTCCAGGACAAAGATTGTGGCCAATTGCTTTTGTTTGAGATAATTGGCGACGGTGAAGCCTTGTTCTGAGATGCGCGTGAGCAAGTAGCGCCGCGAGAAATAGGCTTGTTGCAAATCAGAGAGTGTGTTGCTAAGACGCTTAGCAGCCTGTTTGTTGCCGGTTTCTACCGTCTTGCTTAGGTCTATAGGTCTTCCGATAGTCTCTTGCAGTTGCTTGGCGAAATAGTTTGCTCCGCGTTTTACCCGCTCCAGAAAAACCTCGTTATGCAGCGCTTCGTAAGGCATTGCCTGAATCTTCTGCCGCCATATATTGCTCACCTCTATAACCTGTTTGCATAGGTCATGAAGAGCTTGTTCCTGCAAGTGTGTGAGTCCGGCATAACTATGATAGAAGAACTCCGAGAAAATACGAGTCATTGATTCTTGTAGGAGTAGAATAGGCTGAAAATCAAACAACTGCATGAGCAGGTAACGCTCGTATTCCTGCTTGAGCAGAGGCAACTGTTGCACGCTGCGCTCTGCTTCGGCCTCTTGTTTGGTGATGTAGTGGTCCACGCGTGCGTCGTTGATGACAGCCCGTCTGACGAGAGGAGATGCCAGCACCAGTCCCTCCAGTGTACGGCAACGACTGAGCGCCACATATACCTGTCCCGGGGCGAAGCTTTGTTTGGCATCAATGATGGCGCGATCGAAGGTGAGACCCTGACTCTTGTGGATAGTGATAGCCCATGCCAGACGTAAGGGCAATTGCTTGAAAGTACCCTGAATCTCGGTCTCTATTTCGTGCGTGATTTCGTTGAGCGTATAGCGGGTGTTCTCCCATGTAAGAGGCTCTACATCAATTGGTTCTGGGTCGCCTTCACAATAGACGGAAAGTCGGTTATTGCCGGCTTTTACGACGTGACCGATAAGTCCGTTGTAGTAGCGGTGCGCACCGGAGATATCGTTTTTAACGAACATCACTTGTGCTCCTTCTTTTAACACCAACGTCTCGGCGGTCGGGTAGGAGTAGTCGGGGAAAGTGCCTTTTATCTCGGCGTGGTACTCATAGGTGTTGCCGGGCAGTTTCCGGAGTTCTGCGTCGTTGTAGTTGTCCGCATACTGATTGTGCGTGGTCAAGCGGATGTATGGTTCATGAGGGCCTGGAGCGAAAGTGGGGTTATAGCGGGCGTTGAGTTGCGTGAGTGTATCTTCAGAAGGGTGTCCGGTGCGTATCTGGTTGAGGATCTCGATGAACGAGTTGTCCTGTTGGCGATAAACATGTTCTAGTTGGATGGTGACATAGTCCACTTGCTGCAGCGCTTTGGAGCCAAAGAAATAGGGTGTGTCGTAGAATGGAGCCAGTAGTTGCTCGTCTTCCGGTGTGACAACAGGTGTCAGTTGTGCAAGGTCGCCAATCATGAGGAGTTGTACGCCGCCAAAAGGCTGATAGCGGTCACGAAAACGGCGCAGCACCATATCTATAGCGTCAAGCAGATCGGCTCTCACCATAGAGATCTCGTCGATGATAAGCAGGTCGATGGAGGCAATGATTTTGCGTTTCTCTTTGCTGAACTCGAATCGGCCCTCCACTTTGGCGCCCGGGACATAAAGTGTAAAAGGCAATTGGAAAAACGAATGGATGGTTATTCCGCCGGCGTTGATGGCCGCCACACCCGTAGGCGCGACGACGATGGGCCGTTTGCGGGACTTCTCTACCACAGTCTTGAGGAACGTGGTTTTGCCCGTTCCGGCTTTGCCCGTAAGGAAGATGCTCCGGCCCGTGTTCTCCACAAAGTCCCATGCAGTTCGCAGTTCTCTGTTTTCGATTGTAGATGCCATGCAGATGACAGATTATTGTTTGAATGTTCGTCGGATGAGCAGTAGGCTGATGACCAGCATGGCAGGGAAGACGGAGGCTGCGAGGATGCCGCTTTGGATGCCGTTTTCGGCGGAGCGTGTGGCTAATCCGACCAGCGAAGGTCCGAGTGTGCCGCCCATGTCTCCGGCCAGGGCAAGAAGGGCAAACAA
>ONXE01000223.1 GCA_900321775.1 uncultured Bacteroidales bacterium | reverse complement strand
GTCGAATAGAAAACTGCCGAGGATATTGCGGATTTTGGGACGGATATCGCCTGTGGCGATGTCGTCGATTGTCTGGAAGACGGTCTTCTCGCCGTTAAGCATGGCGGCCTGGTTCTGGGCATAGTAGCCCACCTGCACCTGCGCGCCGAGGCGGAAACTGCCAGTATAGTCGTTTATCTCGCCTACGATAATTTTGGCCATGGTCGACTTGCCCTCACCGTTGCGGCCAACAAAGGCCACTTTCTTCCCCGACGTGAGGAGGAAGTCAACCCCGTCGAACACCTGAAGGTCGGCATAGGCCTTACCCAGTCCCTGCGCCTCGATGACTATCTTGCCACTATGCGGAGCGGGGGGGAAACGGAAGTGGATACTCTCGGTGCTCACCTCGTCAATCTTCACCATCTCCATTTTGTCCAACATCTTGATACGCGACTGCACTTGCTTGGACTTGGTGGCCTTGTAGCGGAACCGCTCGATGAAGGCCTCGATTTGTGCCACCTGCCGCTGCTGGGCAGTGAGCCGTGCCATCTGCGACGCGCGGCGTTCCTGCATCTGTATCACGTACTCGGAATAGGGGCATTTGTAGTCATAGATGCGCCCAGCGGTGATTTCGATGGTGCGGGTAGTGATGTTGTCGAGAAAGGTGCGGTCGTGGGACACCAGCACCACAGCCCCCGGATAGTTGGTGAGGAAATTCTCCAACCACTGGATGGAGACGATATCAAGGTGGTTGGTAGGCTCGTCGAGCAGCAGGAAGTCGGGCCTTTGCAACAGGAGTTTGGCCAGCTCGACACGCATCTGCCACCCGCCGCTGAACTCAGCAACCAGCCGCTGAAAATCGTCATGACGGAAACCCAATCCCAGCAGCACCTTCTCGGTCTGCTCCTGACGGCTGCCGCCACCAAGCATGGAAATCTGTTCGGTGACCTCGTTGTGTCGGTTCAGCAACCGGGTGTAGTCGGGGCTTTCATAGTCAGTGCGGTTGGCAATCTCGTCGGTGAGGCGTTGCTGCAGGGAGGTCAGCTCGTCGATATGGCTGAAAGCCGTCATAGCTTCATCGATGACTGTGCGGGTGGAATCCGGAACCATCTCCTGTGGCAGGTATCCCACAGTCTGCCCCGAGGCTATCACCAGCGTACCCGTCTCGGGCTGCTGCCAGCCGCAGAGAATTTTCAGAAGCGTGGACTTTCCGGCGCCGTTTTTCCCCACCAAACCGATACGGTCGTGGTCGGCAATGTTGAAAGTGACATTCTCGAATAGGTTGGTACCAGTGAACTGGACCGAAAGATTATTGATTGCAAGCATTGGTAGTTAACAAAGTTTGCAGACATGACCCTGCTGCTATGGAGCCAATGACAACAAGGAATGCCTATTCATAAAAAAAGGGTTGCCGTCAGGGAAGGCAACCCTTATTGTAGATTATTTGCCGGACTGGTGAGCCTCAGCAAGAAGCATTACTGAAGGTCGAAGTTAACAGGCAGGTTGAACTGTGTACGCACAGCTTTACCACGCTGTTTGCCGGGTTTCCATTTGGGCATCATCTTCACGACACGCACAGCCTCGTTGCCGCAACCGCCGCCGATGTCACGCAGAATCTTCACCTGACCTACGCGGCCGTCCTTCTCAACAACGAACGAGACGAACACCTTACCTGTGATGTTGTTCTCTTTGGCGAGTTGGGGGTACTTGATATTGTCGGCGATGAACTTGGAAAGTGCATCCAGACCACCGGGGAACTCGGGATCTTCTTCAACAACCAGGAAGACCTCTTCTTCAACTTCCTCAACCTCTTCTTTCACTTCAACGCGGGTGAACTCCAAAGCTTCGTCAGCCTTCGATTCAGCGTTGATGATACCTACCTCGTGGATGTCCTCAGCATCGTTTTCTACAACGTTGAGTTCGGTAGCCACGACTTCAGGCTCTTCGGGAGGAGGTGGTGGAGGTGTATCCTCCGATGTTTGGATAATGTCGGCGTCAATCTCAACATCAGCGGTACGGGTGCTCACTTCTTTCACCTCTTTATCGTACGACTTGATGTTGAAAGCGACCAGCGCAGCAGCCAAAATGACCGCCAAACCGATTTCAAGAAACAGACCTCTGCGATTTTCGAGGTCAGCCCTGGGGGTTTTCTTTGCTTCCATATTATTGATGTTTAAATTATTATTGCACTTTTTCGGGGTTTTCCACCCCTCTTTTTTCAACCGCTAA
>ONXE01000225.1 GCA_900321775.1 uncultured Bacteroidales bacterium | reverse complement strand
CGACCCGCAGACCTCGCAACAGGTGATAGCCGATGTGCGCAGCAAACTGGATACGTTGCCGTATTTCGGAGGAATATTCTACTGGGAGCCGCAGGTGTTTGCCGGTTGGCGTCCGCAGGAGTATATCCCGTTAGGCTGGGGTGCCTACGACATGGGCGCGTTCAAGACCGAAACAGGTCAGCCGAATGAGGCACTCGTCACCTTGTTTGAGCACTAAATTTCTCACCCAAGCAGCCCACACGGGCTGCTTTTTTGTGCCTGAACCGAAAAAAAACACACTGCTTACGAAAAAGGACGGGGAATAGTTGCAAATTTCAAATATTTTTCGTACCTTTGCAGCGCAAATCAGCAAACGGTAATGAGCGAAGATAAGTGGCATTGGCAAACAGGGCGTATTTGGCGCGGGGTTGGTATATACCATGTGACGATGGTTGTACCAAGTCGCATGCCTTTGTTTGGTGATTTGGTGATCCCTGATGATGATCCCGGACAAGCGTATATAGCGCGCAAAGAGTTGGGCGAGGCTATTCTCAAACTGATGTTCATGATACCGGATTATCACCCGGAAGTAGAGATTATTCAGTTCTGCTTGATGCCGGATCATATTCATTTTATCTTGCGCGTAAAACGTGAGATGAAAAAAGGCATCGCATCTGTTGTGCGCGGGTTCTGGCAAGGTGCCAAGAAAGCCGGCAATGTATATGCTTCGTCAGTTTTTCCGAATACTATTCGGAGTGACCAGCCGAAATGGAATCCCATCTTTACCGAGAAACCCTTCATCCGCCCTATGTCGCGCAAAGGGCAACTGCAATCCATGATCCGCTATGTGCAGATGAATCCTCAGCGCCTTGCTACCAAGCGTCTCAAACCCGGTTATTTCTATGTGCAAGAGAATGTGGAAATAGGTGCTCGCGTTTATAGTGCCGTAGGCAATATCCAACTGCTGCATGCTCAGAAATATTCTCCCGTGCATGTGCGGAGCATGTGGGTGAAGGATGCCGAACAGAATGGAAATATTCAGCCCCTCAGAGACTACAAGAACGGCTGCGTTCTTGCAGCCCGAGAGGGAACGGTTATGGTCTCGCCGTTTATCAGCGAACATGAGAAAGCCGTGTTAGATGTGCTCCTTAAGGAGCAACACGGCATTATCTATATCGCCGATAATGGTTTTGGGCGATATTTCAAACCTTCGGATGCCTTGTTCGATGCAGTCGCAGAGGGTCGCCTTCTCATCCTCTCCCCATGGTCGTATGATTCGAGCAAGAAGCGCGTAAGCCGTGACGAATGCGTAGCGATGAACGGCATGGCGGAGGAGATTTGCGATGCTCTTTCTCCGAATACTATTCGGAAAAATTAACGAAGCGCTTCGTCTGTTTAGGGCTATATCACACGTGACGTAGAAACCTGCATGCACGAGCATTATCCAACCGTTATACATACTAAATCGGGCTAACGTCAGCAGCGTTAGCCCGATTCGGTTATGGCGGAATGATTATTGTGCGTTGTATGTCTCCAGCGCTTTGCGCAGAACGATCATTGCTTTGCCAAGGTCGTCCTTGTTCAGCACATACGCCATACGTACCTGCTTGCGGCCGTCTTCGGGATTGGTGTAGAAGCCTGTGCCGGGTGCCATCATGACGGTTGCGCCCTCGAAGGAGAAATCCGTTAGACACCACTTGCAGAACCGCTCGACATCGTCCACCGGCAGTTGTACCATGACGTAGAACGCGCCTGTCGGTGCCGGGGCAAACACACCGGGGATCTGGTTGAGTTGGTCGATCAGGAAGTTTCGGCGCGACAGGTACTCGTCATAGACCTCGAGCATATATTCCTCGGGTGTTGAGAGCGAAGCTTCGGCAACTATCTGTCCGAACAGCGGTGGCGAGAGTCGTGCCTGGCAGAACTTCATCACCGCCTCGCGTACGGCTTTGTTCTTGGTGATGAGTGCGCCGATACGTATGCCGCACTCCGAGTAACGCTTCGACACGCTGTCCACAAGGATAACGTTCTGCTCGATACCTTCCAGGTGGCAGGCGGAGATATATGGCGACTTGGTGTAGATAAACTCGCGATAGACCTCGTCGGATATGAGGTAGAGGTTGTACTTCTTTACCAGGTCGCGTATCTGGCGCATCTCCTGCTT
>ONXE01000226.1 GCA_900321775.1 uncultured Bacteroidales bacterium | reverse complement strand
TGGCACCATATTCGGTTAATGATGTTAATTGGCGCTGGCCCTCAACACCGTTCACCTCGAGGACGAACGGAGCGCCGTCATCACCAATGAAGAAGTTCTCGGGCACACTGATTCTGCGGGTTACGAAGTTCACGTTGTCAGCACCATTCAAGCTATTGCCAAGGGGATTCGTCCAGTTCGTGTTGATCATTGTGTTCGGACATCCCATTACATCGTGTAGTTCTCTGCCCTCGAAGAGCGGGGTGTAGTTATTGTCGGTAACGGCATAGTACAACTTCAGCGAGAATGAAGCACCCACGGCCATCAGCGTGACATCGGCCTCGCCAGTGCCAGTAACGTAGTCAACCCTGATCACAGCGTCGTTGAAGTCGAAGTCGTCTGTAGAGCCGAGGTCCTCGAATGCGATTGTCACGGAGGTGGGGGCATCTGTGACCTCACCGGTGGGCGCTCCGTCAGCGGTGTCGAACTTGGCGGTCACACGGCCCGAGGTGGGAACAGCCGCTGTGGTGAGTCGGCGCGAGGTGCCGTTGTCAGCCACGCAGTAGATGCTCTTGGATGATTTGCTAGCGCCGACCTTCACGGTGGAAACAGCGCTGGAGCTGAGGTTTTCGAACTTGCCGAGCAACGAAGTGCCCTCCATGCCGGGATGGCCGTCATAGACGCGGAGTGTATAACTACCCTGTGCGTTCACCATTGAGGCATCGATGGTCACTGTCCGCTGGGAGTTGAAGTTCTGGGCAGGGCTCACCTGACCGAATACTTTCTCGAAATTGGACTTGTACTCATTATTCATACCTGTTTGAACAACCTCTTCATTGGTACAGCTGTTGAACAAAAATGTGAAGACGAGTCCCCAAACTGCTAAATACAGACTTTTCTTCATTGCGTATTTTTAAGAAATATATTGCTGTCAAGACTCGAATAGCAAGAATTAGTATGTGACGGAAAGAGCGTGAGCCTTGTTTCTGATTCATCATCTACCAATGGTATCGTCAAACACCTCGAAGGAATGATAAGAAACAAAAAACCTCACGCTGTCAAGTATATAGAATGGCAGCATGAGAGCAAGCCATAGATATATACCAAAACATGAGCGTTTCGTTGTCTCCATCCTCCTACTATATTCTGGCGATTCTATGGAAGGGATGAAAGCAAAAAACGCTTTCCTGGTCATCGGATAAGAATGGCACTAAGACCACTCCGCCCGATTGACACCGCAAATATAATCAAAAATCCCAACACACCAAACAATCAGCCCGAAAAATTCAATTCAGACTTCGGGTTTCAAAGATTTTTCCCTGATTTTGGAGCCTGAAACCAACCGCCCGAAAAGAGGGAAAACCTTTATATATGACAAAACAAATAGGCCGGGATTTTACTTTCCGGCCATACAACTAAAACATTCTAATTTGTCAGATTTTTCGCTGCCAGGCGACTCCTTATCTATGTATGTGAACGGGAAATTTACAGAAGGCCCCTTATGTCTTTCCATAATGCTTTCCAGACTTTACACCGAACTTTACACCGAACAGAATGGTTGATTACTTCTTCAGAATCTTCCAACAACCTGTTTTGTTGCTGCCGATACGTTCAATGATTTGATGCTCACGAAGTGTGGCTATATATTTGCGCACCATTCGGCTGCTGACACCTAAAGAAGTACCGATCTCTTCGGCTGTCGCCTGCGGATTTCGCTTGATTTCAGAATAGACATCCCATATGGCATCTGACAAATCCAGATAAAGAGCCTTTAGTTTATTAGGAACTTTATTAGGAACTTTATTAGGAACTTCTTTGTTCAACGGCACTCCCTGATGCGCTTTCAGCGTGTTGTAGATTTCACCCAACATGAAGTCGATAAACGGACCGGACTGCCCTGCATGTGTGCTGGCGGTGATGGCATCATAGTAGGCTTGTTGGTCCGACATCGTGACAAACGACAACGGTCACTACCGTATCAACGACTATTTCTATGCCCATTGGTTAAATAATTCTTTCTAAAAGAAAGCAGGAGGAAGTTAAATAGGGAGATAAATAGGAAGTTAAAGTGGACGATAGTCTTGCTTTCGACATCATTATGGCAGATGCTATACCATCAACAATGTAACGT
>ONXE01000227.1:1630-3715 GCA_900321775.1 uncultured Bacteroidales bacterium | reverse complement strand
GGCGTCCTTACTGTCGGTTAACACTTGTACTATGTCCGTGACGGAAAAATAGTACTTCTCCAGTTCTTCGTTCCATGCGATACGGACTTGTTTGCCCTCAAAGAGTTGTATAGCGAAATTGTCGTTCATATTATTGCGTATATAGTTTGTTCATTTTTTCTATTTCCACCTTCATTTGGTTGCGCAGGGACGCGGGAGAGAGGATTTCCACATTGGCTCCGTGAGATAGAATCTCCTGGCAGAACTCATAAGTGGGAATAACGAAACAAGTGAACACCGAATATTCATCAGTCGTCTCCACTTCTTTTTGCGAGGGGTGCAGAGGAAGCGTGCGGAAATAATTTACTTGCGAAGCTGCTACTTTGAAACGAATCAATCTTGGTTTGCTCTTGGTATCTGATACGCCATAACTATTGGCATAATGCTCTTGAATATCAAAATCCTCTGGGATGTCATAGTGTTCTTCAAGGCGTTCCATCTTCTCGAAGCGATCCAAGCTGTAAACCAAAAGGCGATGGTCAGGATACTCCGACTCGGCCAGCACGTACCAACGCTGTTTGAACACCTTTAGTCCGTATGGCTTCAGGCGGAACGTAGTCGCCTCCGGACGGTTGAATCCTTTGTGCGTGACGAGCAGCACATTGCGGTCGCGGATAGCCTCGAGGATAGTGGTGAGGAAGCGTTGGCCGGAAGGCATGTTCTCGAAGCCGATGTGTTTGCGCAGGCTAAGGCCTTCGTTGATGAGGTTATTCACCGCGAAGGTGCTGATGAGCCACTTGCGCATATCGTCGCGCTGGATGTCCGTGACATTCTCGATGTAATAACCGCGGGTTTTGTTAAACTCGATGTTGATCTGGAAGAGTTCCTGAATGGCCTCTTTGTAACGATGGAACGTGCGTGGAGGAATACACATTTCGCCCTCGCTAAGCAGCGAACGACACCAGCGGCGGTCAACCTCCTCGCGTGAGATGCTACCGGCAGAATAGATGGTGTCAACCAACCAAATGTAGCGATTCAGCAGTATGGCAGAGTTTTGTTTTGGCATTATTTTGTTGTGAAAATGCTGTTAATGGTACATTTCCGCCTGCAAAGTTAACACTTTTTTTTCAAACCACCAAATATAATGCGAGAAAAGTGCTAAAAAAAATGAAAAACATGTTGTAAAACATATTCCTTCATACCTTATATTTCCGAGAAAAGCAGTACCTTTGTGCCCCGTTGACGTTCATACGTCAGCGGGGCTTTTTTTGCCCATTTTTAAGGTATAATTCAAGAAATAACAGTATGAAAACAAATCTGAAAGAGCGCCGCAATGCGGCTATTTGCATGCGAGTAAATGAACTCTGCGGAACAGGAATGAAAGTCATGGACATCTATGCTAAAGTAGGCGAAGAGTTTTGGCTAGACGAAACGACGATACGCAACATTTTCGCAAATTTCAAGAAAAGCAAGCGTCTATGTAACGATTGCTCAAATTGAGCAACGAGCAGCCGGAAAAAGCAGTACCTTTGCACCGATTTTCTAATCTACGCGGTGCTCGAACAATCACTGCGTGTGCAAACAAAACTAGTATGAGAGGTAAATTTTATCCAGGCGAGGGCGAATTACCGCCCCGAGTGTTTCTGCCAAGTGGCAAGGAACTACGTTTAGTACCGTTAGAACGGACAAAACACCCGCTGTACACGAGTGCAAAGGGCGAGTGTTACACCATCTTCAGCCGGCGATTCAAGCGGCTGAAGGAGTATGTGAGGCGAGTCCCGAAAAAGAAGAGAACGGGCAAGAGGCAGCACAAGCATTATCAATTGAATGCCAGTTACAACAACATCTTGGTTCATCACGCTGTATTGGAGGCTTGGGTCGGTCCCCAACCGAAAGGCTACGAGTGCGACCACCTCAACGGCAACTCGCTGGACAACCGCGTGGAGAACCTGGAATGGGTGACCCATCAGGAGAACATGCGCCGACGCAAAGTGCTCTACAACTGCAAAGGTCTGGGCTTCAATGGTCAACCGATGAAAAGGCAACTCATCCAACTCGAAATCAATTTTAAAGAGTCACCAACAGCGGCCTTGCCGCTCACCAACA
>ONXE01000227.1:0-1598 GCA_900321775.1 uncultured Bacteroidales bacterium | reverse complement strand
AATATTTACGTTTATGGAAAATGAAAATGAAGTAAAGGCTGCGGAGCTGAATGCTCTGGAGCAGCAGAAGATGGAAGAGGAACAGGCTTTTCTGGAAGACTGGACCAAGTTTGCAGATGAACTGATACAGATGGGCAGCTATCTGGAAGAGTTTCATATCCTGCGCCGCGTACTCAAGCGTGTAGAAGGGCGCATCAAGGAAATCTCGGACGATGCCCTGCAGGAGGCTATGGGGATTTTGCAGTCAGAGACTCCGGCTCGCGAGAGCGGTGCGTTCGAGTATGGCGGTTTGCAGTTCGAGGTGAGCGCCAGACCGGTGTATGATTTTGTAGGCCACGCGAACCGCTACAAGATGAAGGAGGGCGTGGAGTACCGTAAGTGGTACCAACAGAAGCAGAGGTTGGCGAAGCTTAGCAAGACGAAGACGGACAAGATGGCCTCCATCACCCGTTGCTTCAGGGAGGAGCATCCGGACTGGGAGCCTGACTGGACAGAGTTGGTGCTGAAGGCGAAGTAATCACGAAACAACCGGCCGATGAACCGCAACCTTCGTCTTACGATTAGGTTGAGCGAGCAGGAACTCGAACAGCTAAAGCGGTGGGGAGCCTCCCTCGGCGAGGACTCCCTATCCGCCTTGGCGCGAGAGTGCATCCGACAGGTTTGTGTCCGACAAATGTCTGACAAATGTCTGACAAATGTCCGACAAATGTCTGACAAATCGCAAGAAAAAGAGCAGACAAAAGAAAGTAGCAAAGAAAAAAGAATAGAAAAAGAGCCTGCGGGTGGAGTGGATCCCGCGTCCGCCCACCCGCCCGCGTATGAGGAAAATTTAATTTTATGGCTTACCGACGATGAAGCGCTCAAACCCCTTGCGGCTGAGTTTCTCAGAGGACTGACCTCAAGAGGAATCGATTTGCAACAAAAGGGGCTGGATGATCTGAGGCGACATTTCCTGAGTTGGTTGCCTAAATTTCGGGCGAAGCAGGCGATTGCGCAGAAACAAGTGGACAATAGCCGAACGGCCGAGCAGAATTGGGTCAAGGCTCGCCGGGAACAGCAGGCCGCAGAACTCCAACGCAAACTTGATGCCGAATGTGCCGCCAGCGCCAATGCCGATGCCGCCAAAAAAGCCTTCTTCGACAAATTCTATAAGTACAAAAAGCATCAATGAAAACCAAGATTCCTTTTTCTCCGCAAGTAGCGATGCGTGCATGGCAAAAGCCCGACGAGGACGGTGTCTCCTATGAGCTCTGCACCAAGTGTGGTTTCAAGGTCACGCCGGTCGATAACACCACTATCGGACTCTATCCTTTCGTAGGCCGCGTGCGCTCGGTCTGGAACCCCGATGAACAAGTTACTATGCGTTGGACCGCTGATGGCTATTTTTTCGGCTGGAAAGCTCCGATGCATTTGGATTTAGAACTCTACAAAATTGAAAACAATTCTTTACCCGCAAGGGGTACGATCGGCATAGCCGTGAATAATTAACATTTTAGAGTGCCGGAGGCAGAGCGAAGCGTGGCAAGAAATAAGCAAGAGAGTCGCAAGGGAGTCTCATAAACCTATATAGACTTTTACGGAAATGAAGAAGCGAAAAA
>ONXE01000228.1 GCA_900321775.1 uncultured Bacteroidales bacterium | reverse complement strand
AGCAACAACACCAGTACTCCCAATGCCACCCAGCGGTAGAACACCCGCATGGCGCGGATAGTACCTTTCAGCAAGCCATAGTCCACGTTCCCGTTGGCCTGCTCCACACCTATGGTCTGCAGGCTGCGTACGCCGGAGAAGATATAACTCAGGTTGCGGGCGAAGCTCGGGCGGAAACCGAAATCCAGCAGAAAAACCAGAAACGTGATGGTCTGAAAGATATTCCATACCGCCACGGTGTCTGCTGACATCTTATGCAAGATAAAAGGTAGCAAGATCAGCCCTGCACCCACATTGAAGACCGTAGAGGCATACCCCCACGCCACATCCTTCTTGCCAATATTTTCGATACCTTCAGCCAACTATCAACTATCAACTTTCAACTCCCTATAGCCTCGCGTCAACGAGTTTTCTGTCTATCACGCCTTTTACGTCAAAAATCACGCAGCCTTGCTCCTTGTAGCGAGTAAAGTCGAACTGTTTGAACTGTTCGTGCGCCACACAAGCGATGATGGCGCGATACGGCGTTGCGGGGTCGATAGCCCGAATCAGGCTCTTCCCGTACTCTCGCTGCACTTCCTCGGGGTCGGCCCAAGGGTCGTAGATATCCACCAGGCAGCCAAACTCCTCCAGCTCTTTGGCGATGTCCACTACTTTGGTGTTGCGGATGTCTGGGCAATTCTCTTTGAACGTCACGCCCAGAATCAACACCTGAGTGTGCAGGATGGCAAATCCTTTCTGTATCAGCAGCTTCAGCGTTTTGTCGGCAATGAACTTAGCCATGGAGTTGTTCACGGCACGTCCCGAGAGGATTACTTGTGGGTCATAGCCAAGCATTTTGGCCTTATGCGCCAGATAATAGGGGTCAACGCTGATGCAGTGACCGCCAACCAAACCAGGTTTGTAGGGTAGGAAGTTCCACTTGGTGGCAGCTGCTTCCAGCACGTCCAGCGTGTCGATGCCTACGCGGTCGCAGATTAGCGCCAGTTCGTTCATGAAACTGATGTTCACGTCCCGTTGGCTGTTCTCCACTGCTTTGGCAGCTTCTGCCACTTTGATGCTCGGCGCCATAAAAGTGCCGTTCTCCAAAATGGAATTGTACAAGTCATCGATGCGTTTTGCAACTTCAGGTGTGGAACCGGACGTAATCTTGCGTATCTTTGTCAGCGTATTCACTTTGTCTCCCGGGTTGATGCGCTCGGGCGAGTAGCCGCAGAAGAAATCGCGGTTGAATTTCAGTCCGGAAGCCTCTTCCAACACCGGTACGCAGTCGTCCTCCGTGCACCCGGGATAAGTGGTGGATTCGTAGATGACTATGTCGCCCTGTTTGAGCACACTGCCAATGGTTTTCGAGGCGCTGAGCAGAGGCCCCAAATCAGGCGTGTTGAACTTGTCTATCGGCGTCGGAACGGTCACTATGAACACGTTAGCCTCGCGCAGGTCTTCTGCGTTCGAACTGAAACTCAAGCCTTCCGAATGACTCCGTTTGTACAACGCACAAGCCTCGCCAAGCGCCTGAAGGTCCGCTTCCTGCGTATGGTCCTCGCCGCGTTCCAACTCGCGTACGCGCGTATCATTAAGGTCGTAGCCGATAACGCGGTAGCGCTTGCCGAATTCAATAGCTAACGGCAGTCCCACGTAGCCCAAACCTATGATGCCGATAGTCGTCTTCATATCTTAGTCGCGTTTGAAAATGTCTCGCGTATATACTTTCTCCTGTACATCATCCAGGCACGCGTCATAGCGGTTGGCGATGATGGCGTTGCTCTGACGCTTGAAGGCTTCCAAGTCATTGACAATCAGCGAGCCGAAGAACGTGGTACCGTCCTCCAGAGTTGGCTCGTAGATGATTACTTTCGCGCCCTTGGCTTTCACGCGTTTCATGATGCCTTGGATGCTCGATTGGCGGAAGTTGTCCGAGTTGCTCTTCATCGTGAGTCGGAACACACCGATGGTCACCTCTTTCTCCTCCGCACGATCATAGGCGTTAACGCTCGAGTAGTTGTAGTATCCTGCCTTCTCCAGTACGCGGTCGGCGATGAAGTCTTTGCGGGTACGATTCGAGTCCAC
>ONXE01000230.1 GCA_900321775.1 uncultured Bacteroidales bacterium | reverse complement strand
TTCTCTGCCTGTTGAGGAGTAACAGATACGCGATATGCCTCAAAGTCATAAGTGGGAGCGTCCATATTATCCGTCATGAAGAACGAGATATTGCCATAGCCTTCGTCGTAAGGAGTAGCAATCGAATCAACAAATCCGGTTACAGCATAACGGTCGTCTGTTTTTGCGCCCTTCTCCAAAGCCATAACTGCAGCAACAGCCTCGGAAACAGTAGCCTCGATAATTACTTCTTCCTGTCCGCTCTTCTCGATAAGTTCTACCGTACCGTTGGAGATCTCGATTACACCACCGTAGTTGTACAACTTGCCGGTTACCTTCACCGAGTCACCCTTGCCAAGTTCCAGACCCTCAGCACCATTGCAGTTGTAGGGTTTGAAAATCTCGTCACCGCAAGCCATCTCAAAGGTGTGCTGGCCATTGTTGTTGACAGCATCAGTACCTTTGAGGCGACCGAATACGCGGAATACGTCATCCGAATAGTCCTTGTCATTCAGCGAACTACCTTCTTCCAGCGCCTCGCAAACAGATACTTCAATTGTATCTATCTTTACAGTTGCACGCTCGAGGATAACAACGTCACCGTTCTTAATCTCCGGAGTGTTGTTGTAGTTGAGAATCTTACCGGTAAGAGTAATCTTGTCGCCTACGTTAAGCGGGTGATTCGCTTCTACCTCTTCAGTTGGCAGGTTACACCAGTAGCCTTGCAAGGTCTTCTGGGAGCCCTTCACATCATCCATGTAGAAGGTCTGCTGTCCCTTGCTGATTGTACCGTTGGTGTTGGTAATGTAACCGGTAACGATGTACACGTCAGCAGTTTCGTCACCTGACTGAGCCGGCATAGCGGCAGCAGCCTCAGCACATGTCACAGGAATAGGCTCCTGGGCGTTGATTGACACCGCAGCAATCAAGCGTTGATTGACACCGCAGCAATCAACATTGCTGCAAAAGTAAAGAACTTTTTCATTTTAGTTAGTTTTTGGGTTAAAAAACGTTTAATTTTATTATCTTAATTTTGGCTTGTTTCGTGTTGATTTCCAGAGCCTTATAAGCTTAGTCAAAGTTATAAGGTCTAGGATTGACCCGATAACGGTCCGACAATGGGTCGAAAATGGACCTATTCATTCTCGGCTGGCTCGGCAAGGAGGAGGTTCTGAATCTCCCAAGTAGGAGCAGAAGGGACCTCAATGCCATCGAAATCCGTCTTGTAGCGGAAGCCTAAAACGATAGTTTTGCCGTTGTATTCGCTCAGGTCAAACACGCCCGATGATTGGAAGATCCAGTTGCTGCCATCAGGCAGTTCGGCTTGCCACTCGAGTTGTTTCCACTCGGTTGTGGTTACATCACCGGTAAAGTTGTCAGTTACCATTACGTTGAGCCACTTCGGGTTGTCGTTGACATTGCCGTAGCGTACCGCCTGATCAAAGGTCAGTTGCGGTTGAACGCTCTTCTTGAGTCGGATATTGGGCGATAAGAGCCAATCTTCCAGACGATGGTTCGTGCCACCGACGTACGCCGAGGCGGTCATACCATACGCAGCCTGATAGCGCCAAGCGTAGTTCAAGCCATCGAGATTAACGTGCTGGATAGTGAACTTGCCGGGACCTTCGCCTACAAATTTAGCCTGCAGGTAGGTAGAGATATTGGCTACCCACTGGTTGTTCTTCACCTCGAATGACATTGTTTCGGTGATATATCCGGTAGTTAGCACGAAGTCCGTGCCATTGACCACCCACTCGTCAGCCGTAGCACCGTTCTTACCCATATAGGCAACGAGATAAATCTCTTTGTCCGCCGCATACGGATAGACAGCCTGGAGGTACTTGAGGATGATATCGGGATCGGTGATTGCCGTCACTCCTGCAGACTGATAGACGCTTTGCGGAAGCGCAATAGCCTGCTTGAGTTGGTCGTTCTGATAAGGTTGCCATCCTTCGGCGGTGAGTTGGTAAAGTGCATTGATCACCTCGAGTTTGCGAGCCATCGGCGCGCGACGCGGAGCCGGGTTGGCAGGCGTGTGGCTGACATATATACCATCCAGGATCTGCGGTTCGCCACTCTCTTCGGAATATCTGCCGATGATCGTGATCGCATCGCCCTGCTGAATGCCTTTGTCCTTCCAAACCTTGTTGCCATCCTCATCGGTCAGACCATAAACGTAAATGCTGTAATCGCCGTCAATCATATAGAATCTGCCTGAAATAGAGGACTTGACTTCTCCTACATAACCGGAGATCTGGTGTCTTTTCTCATCGGGGAACGCGAGCAACTCGGCGAGTGTCAGTTCGTATGGCAGGAAGTCGGACAGTTCGGAAGGATCAGGCTCATCATCGCTGTAGTTATACGTAATCAGCGCGATCTGTCCCTGCTTGGCGTTCGCCAGTTTGCCAGCGAGGAAAGCCGGCACATCCGGCAGCGTAGCCGGCGTGAGGTAGTCGGCTCCGCGCTTCTGCCAGATAGTCTCATAATCGTCGGTGGTGAGAGCAAATCCCTGTGCTCCGTCAAACTCCTTAACACGGTTCGACTTGCCTTCGCGCATGGTGTACAGCACGTCGCAGGTTGTGCCGTTGTCCAAGTAGGGGAACTTATCTGTCATCAAAGCGGGAACATACATATCCGCGGAGGCTGTTTCGGTGAACGATTTCTCCGAGGCGATAGCCTTCAGTTCCGCCAAACCGGTAGAATCGACCGGATCAAGTGCGAGCGCCTTGGCGATATTGGCCTGGTAATTAGCCACTTGCTTGTAATCGTCATCGGTGAGTTCGTACGTCATACCTGTACGCACATCGGTAACCTGCGGGTCTTTGTTATCCAACATGTGCTCGTCGAAGAAGTCGGTACACGCCGACAACATGAGCGTACTGCAAGCGAGAATATATAT
>ONXE01000231.1 GCA_900321775.1 uncultured Bacteroidales bacterium | reverse complement strand
GGTAAGAAGATTCCCGAACTTATGAAAGGAATAGGCAAGGGTATGCGCTCGTTCCGCGAAGGCGTGGAAGGCAAAGAGGATAAAGAGAATAACGACGAAAAAGAAGAAGCCGGAAACGAAAGGTAAAACCCTCGAACAGATCACAGCCATGTGGCGTGACAGGAAAACGGTAGCCTAAATTCTACTTCGTTTATCACGATAGTCAATAACAAAAAGTCGGTAAAGGGTCGATAAAAGTACGATAAAACCCCGATTATCCTGCACGTTTTTGGCGAATTTGGGTGAAAAATGAATTTTTTTGTCAAAAAAATGAAAAAAAGTTGGTAAGAGTTTGCATATTCAAAAAAAACTTTGTATCTTTGTGGAGAAAATGGTCAGATTTGACCGGATAGATGCGTTAACAACCAATCTTATTAACCATAAAACATTAGTATCCATGAAAAAACATTTACTATTCGTTGCATTGGCAACAATTTTTTCAATTAACTTGTTTGCTCAGGAACCAGCCAAACCCACGACTGCTCCTGTTGCTCCGACAATGGCAGAGGAGCATGTGATGGCTCTGTATTGCAATCATTATGAGGGCAATACGCTTAATTTCGCAGCACAAGGCTGGGGAACACAATGGGAAACTCTGACTATTGAAGGAACTAAAGTGCTTTATGCTTCCAGTATGGCATGGGATGCTGTAAAAGGTGCAGAAGACTCCAACGACTTGAGTGGTTATGAGAAACTGCACTTCGACCTTTGGGTGCCTGAGGCTGCACATGTTAAGTTCACCATCGAAGCTCTCAATGGTTACAAGAAACCCGTTGATTTCAATCTAAATCAGGGTTGGAACACCATCGACGCCGATACGGCTTGGTGGGGCCCCTATGACTGGAAAGACCTGAAGTGTGTTATTTTTGAAGGCTATACCAAAGATGGTACACAAAGCTTTGAGGGCAATCCGTTTGCGTTCGCCAATGTTTACTTCTGGAGCACAACAACGACCGTTGAGGTGCCTGACAAACCATCAGTGGCTAAGCCTGAGACTGCACCAGCCGTTCCGACTCTGCCCGAGGAGAACGTCATGGCGTTGTATTGCAACCATTATCAGACCAACAACCTGAACTTCAATGTACTGGGTTGGGGCGGTGTACTGACTTGGGAAACTCTGGAACTGGGCGAAGAGAAAACAAAAGTGCTCTATTGCCAGGATATGAAGTGGGAGATTCTGACGAACTGGGATAAATCATCGTATGACTTCAGTGGCTACGAGAAGTTCCACTTCGACATCTGGGCTCCGTTTGCATGCAACATAAAGGTTAAGTTTGAGGCTCTGAGTGCAGGCGACGGCGGTAGCGGTTGGCAGAATAGCATTAATTTCAAACTCAACGAGGGGTGGAACACTGTTGATTGTGACCCCGCTTGGTGGATTACCGAGGAAAAACCCTATGATTGGAAGGACGTGCGGTACATCGCCTTCGAAGGCTACAAGCAAGAGGACGGCGAGACTTCTGCTGAAGGCAGCCCATTTGCATTTGCTAACCTGTATTGGTGGAACACTCCGGCTCCGCAAGGCATACCCGAACAGGCTCCTGCAGCGCCGACCATGGCTGAGAAAAATATCCAGGCATTGTTCTCTACAACCTATCAGGAGCGTACATTCAATTTCGCACCTGTCAGCTGGGGTTCACAATGGGTGGACTATGAGTATGAAAATGGTCAGCACATATGGTTCTCGGAGCATTTCAACTGGGACGGCTTTACCAACTGGGATGCCACTAGCTATGACCTGAATGACTACGACATGATGCATGCTGACATCTATGTAACCGTTGACTCGAAGATGAAAATTACGTATGAGGCTCTGGGCGCACGTATGAGGCTCTGGGCGCAGGCGACGGCGGTAGCGGTTGGAAGAACGGCGGTCTTGTTGAACTGAAAGCCAACCAGTGGAACAAGGTTGAGGTTGATCTGTTGAATGCTCCGTATGACAGCTTTGACTTCAAAGACCTGCGTTACATGATTTTGGAAGGTTTCGTTAAGAGTGAAGACGGTTCGTCGGCAGAAGGTACTCCGCTGGCTATCGCCAATGTATATTTCTGGAACACGATGACTCCGGTTGACAACATCAGCATCGAGAAAGTTGCCGTTAAACGTATTGTGGACGGACAACTGATGATTGAGGTTAATGGCAAGCAATTCAATGCACAAGGTGTGCAATTCTAATTCGCCAATAATTTGACTGACAAAGCCCTATGCCGTGGCGTAGGGCTTTGTTAGTTACTCATTAGATTCAATACCATGAACATGAAAAGATTACACCTGTTGTTGCCCGTATTGTTACTTCCGTTGTTGCTGTATGCCCAGCGCACGGTAACGGGCGTGGTGGTGGACGACAACGGTGAGCCGCTGATAGGTGCGGCGGTGCGCGTGCAAGGCACGACTGACGGCACAATAACGGATATGGACGGCAGGTTCAGCCTGCAGAACGTAGCCGAAGGAGCCACGGTCGAAGTGTCGTATATGGGCTACCTGCCCCAGCAGATGAAAGCCGCCTCCGACATGCGCGTCGTGCTGCAGGAGGATGTGCAACGGCTGGAGGACGTGATAGTTGTAGGCTACGGTGCAGCCAAGATCAAAGACCTGACCTCGCCCATCGATGTGGTGAAAGGCGAGGAACTGACAGCCGTGCCGACCTCGTCGCCGATGTCCGCTCTGCAAGGCAAGGTCGCCGGCGTGAATATCGTC
>ONXE01000232.1 GCA_900321775.1 uncultured Bacteroidales bacterium | reverse complement strand
CGTTCGGGACGCTCCACCTGCCGAAGCAGCAACTCTGCCGAGTCACGATTACTGTACAGCAACGACTCCGCCATTTCCACCCGTTGCACATCGCGCGAAATACAACCCGCGAGCAACAACACTAATGCTAAATATAGTACCTGTTTCTTCATCTTTTTGATCGATTTCGAGTGCAAAGGTACTACTTTTTTTTGACATGACCAAATAATATAAACACAAAAAACGCAGATATAAACTTTTTCTTCGGAGAAGGCCCTGTTTTACTGGGCTTCTTGAGCGAAAATATAAACCCGAAAATTTGGATATAATACACTTTTTGTAGTAACTTTGCACCCGGAAAGTCCTCCCAACGGAATGGGAGGATTGGCCTCCGCCGAGGAGGGAAAAAGTAATAGTAACAACTAAAAACAATAACAGTATGAAAGCAAGATTTATCTTTATCGGATTGGTACTCGCAGCAGTACTTTCGATGAGCGGGTGTATGCCCGGAAGTGAGAAGTGGAACATCCACATTGCGGCACATTGCTACATCAAAGGCGGTGGACTGCAAGAGGGTGAGAAACTGATTTTTGTCAATGGTATTCAGCGCAAGTGCTTGCGTGAATGGCAAGGGCAAATGTGTAAATATGTAGCGGTGAAGTACACTTTCCGCAAGGCGAACGGTAATCTTGACCAACGCATCCTTCATCTGCTGATGACCGAGCATTGCGACAGCATCGTCGATTGCAGTTATGACGGCAAAGCGGAATGGGTCAATGACAATGATCTGATGATGCTGCGGGACATCTTTCCGCATGGAGTCTTCGGCGGCGAACGATAGTATCACCTTATAATATATAATAATATGCAAGCAAGAATTTTCGTATTGGCAGCGGCGATGATTTGCGCCGTGTCAATGGCAGCAAACAACAAGGTTAGCGGAGTAATCAAGGACGCAGCGGACAAGACTGCGCTCATTGGTGTCAATGTCAGTTTGAAACAGGGCGACCAACAAGTTTCCGGCACGGTCACAGACGCGCACGGAAAGTTCAGTTTGGAAGCCGAAACGGGTGAGTTCGTGTTGGAGTGTTCGTATATCGGTTACGAACCAATCGGCATGAGTTTAATAGTAAGCGGTAGCACCAACCTCGGCACGATTGAGATGAACGAGGCTTCGACGGAACTGAGCGAAGTGGTGGTGGAAGGTGACGCGGTGATTCAGAAAGTGGATCGCCAGATTCTTCTGCCGAACAAAGAGCAGTTAGGCGCTTCTTCAGATGGTATGTCGCTGCTGCAGAACCTGCAGATCCCGCGCATCGTGGTTAATCAGGCGGACAATAGCGTCAAGACGCTCTCCAACGACGACGTGCAACTGCGTATCAACGGTATCGAAGCCACCACCGCCGAGGTTATGGCCATCAACCCTAAAGACGTGATCCGCATCGAGTATCACGACCAGCCCGGCGTACGTTATAACGGCGCAGCCGCGGTTATCGACTACATCGTGCGTCACCACGACACCGGCGGTTCGCTCATGCTTAATGCTTCCAACGGCGTTACCATACCGGGTTGGGGCGAGTACTACTTGTCCGGCAAACTACATTTCGGCAAGTCCTCCTTGAGCCTCCTGAGCCAATACTCGCCGCGTGACATCTACTGGACGCGCACGAACACCGAGGCGTAGACCCGGTCAACCTGGCGCTCAACTACAACTGGACCAACGGCGACAAGAACATGCTCAACATCACCTTGCGTGACAATATGGCTTTTACGCCTTATGCCCAGACCAACCGCGACTCGCGCCTGTATCAGGGCACGGACAGTTTTACCGTACACGACCACGAGAGCAGCACGGCCATCTCGCCGGCACTGGACATCTACTATCAGCACAATCTGCCGGAAGACAACCATATCTACCTGAACGTGGTTGGCACCTACCTGAACACTCGCCTCAGCCGCCAATTCACGCAGACTCCGCTGGGCAATACTATTGCGGACACCACCGACGTTGTGTCCTCCGTTCGCGGCAACAAATACTCGCTTATCGGTGAGGCTATCTACGAGAAACGCTGGGAGAAAGTGGCGTTGACGGCAGGACTAAGGCATAATCAGCAATGGATGAACAACGACTACCATTATGCGCTGGTGGACATGACTACCGCCGAGACCTACGCTTTTGCCGAGGTGCAACAACGAATAGGGCATTTTGCCTATGCGGCTGGACTGGGGGCAATGCACACTTACATCAGTCAAGCCGAGGCACACAGGTCCAACTGGATTGCTCGTCCGCAACTGACCATGAGCTATGATTTCGGCAAAGGCGTTTTCCTCAAATACAAAGGCTACATCTCCGGCTATCAGCCTTCGCTGGCTCAGATGAGCGATGTGTCGCAACAGATTGACAAATACCAGATCAGACGGGGCAACCCGGGGCTCAAGCCGGTTATGTTTGTTGCGAACGAACTGAACCTCTCGTGGCAGAGCAAGTTTGTCTCGCTGGACCTGTGGGCCAACTACAGCTACGACCACCGGCCTATCATGGACGAGTCCTATGAAGAGCAGGTTGAGGGTACGCCGATGGTTATCCGCACCTACGCCAATCAGCGTGGGTTCCACCGTCTGCGCGTAACTCCCAGCCTGCAAGTTCGACTCCTGCAGAATCGCCTGATGTTCACCGTTGCGCCCTTTGCCAACTACTATGTGAGCCTGGGAAATGCGTACACGCACACGCATTTCAATCCGGGCGTCCGCGCCAGCGTGATGGGAATGTACAATGGCTGGGTTTTCAGCGCCGATGTCACCACGCGCTACAACAACCTTTGGGGCGAGACACTCGAATATGGCGAGTTCTACCACACCCTCAATGTGGGTTATAACGCCGACAAATGGGGCTTCCGCGTGATGATGATGAACCCCTTCTCCGTAAAGGGCTATAGCACCGATGTGCGGGACCTTTCCGCGATAGCGCCTAACACCATGCATGCAGAGATGAAGGATTTTCACCAGACACTGATACTGAATTTCCATTGCAACCTCGACTTCGGCACCCGCCGTAGCGACGCCGGCAAGCGTATCAATAACGAGGATACGGACAACGGCATTCTCTCCGCCACCAAATAACCCCTCCCGCGGCC
>ONXE01000234.1 GCA_900321775.1 uncultured Bacteroidales bacterium | reverse complement strand
AAGCCGTTTGACCTGTTGAAGTTCGTTGACCCCAAGACAGGCTTTATCTCGCAGAAGTCGAAGGACGGACGCGACCTGCTGGCGTTGGAGTTGCCGGGACTGTGGAACGGCGCTATGTCGAAGTGGAACACGATCTTCGTCGAGGTGCCTGTATCGACTTTCAACCCCGTTAAAACAGTCAATGACTTGCTCCGCGAACAACATCAGTAATTTCGGTTTCTTATTGGCTAATTTCCGCTTTCGGTTCGGTCATTATGGTCACCATAACTCCCTTACCGGAAACCGAAAATTATCTCAATAATTAATCCGAAATAGGAATACAGTATATGCTAAACTTCGATATGGACGGCGTGCTGTTCAACTCCATGCCTAACCATGCACGCGCGTGGGAGATCGTCATGGCTCGCCATGGTCTGCACTTCACGCAACGTGATTGTTATCTGGCAGAGGGCTGCACCAGTCGCGATGTTATTCTCAACACCTACAAGGCGCAGCAGCCTGACCGTCAGGTATCGCTCGAGGAGGTGGAGGCGTTCTACAAGGAGAAAGGCGAGAAGTTCGTCGAACTCGGCGGAGCACAGCCCATGCCCGGTGCCTACGAGGTGCTTAAGGCTATTCAGGCCGCAGGCAAGCAGATTTGGCTGGTAACCGGCAGTGCGCAACTGACCTTGCTCGACCAACTCAATCATGCTTTTCCGGGCATCTTTGTGCGCGAACGAATGATCACCGCCTTTGAGTGCCCGCATGGCAAACCGCGTCCCGAACCGTATCTCAAAGCCTGGGAGAGCAGCGGACTGAAGAAAGAGGAGTGCTGTGTGATTGAGAATGCTCCGCTCGGACTGCAGGCTGCCAGAGCAGCGGGATTGTTCACAGTTATACTGAACACCGGGCCGCTGCAGTACGAAGATTTCGCCCCGTGGAAGCCTGATGTCTTCCTGCCGAGCATGCAAGCATTGCTGGAATATCTGCCTAAGTTGATTTAGCGACATACAGTAAACAAACAATCGCACACCCTAAAAGATGTGCGATTGTTTTTGTTCAACTCTCAACGCTCAACCCGATCTCCCCTCCTTTCAGGGAGGGGTCGGGGGTAGGCTTTATTCTCCCCTCCTTTCAAGGAGGGACCGGGGGGAGGCTTACTTGTACATAAACCTCTTGATGCTGCGCTTCGGCGTCTTCTCAAACTCTTTGTCCACCAGTTCGATAGCAGTAACCTTGCTATAAACGGGCATTACGGCGTTCAGGGCTTTGAGGTTCTCGTCCATAAGTTGCTGCAGGGTCTGACCTTCAGCCAGCAATTTCTTGCCGTCAGCCGAGGTGTCCGGATAAACGAGTGCGTAGAGCTTGTGGTCGCGGTCAACAACCACCGACTCCACTACGCAAGGCAGCGAGTTCAGTTTGTCCTCAATCTCCTCGGGGTAGATGTTCTGTCCTGACGGGCCGAGGATCATGTTCTTGCTGCGGCCTTTAATGAAGATGTTGCCTTCCTTATCCAGTACGCCGAGGTCACCTGTGCGCATCCATCCGTCCTCGGTGAACACAGCCTTGGTGGCTTCCTCGTTTTTGTAGTACCCCTTCATGACGTTCACGCCCTTGACCTGTATCTCGCCATCGTGGTGGATAGGATCGTCGCTGTCGATACGCACGCGGCATTGCGGCATATCCTTACCGCAGCTGTGGAACTTGTAGCGCCACCAGTCCTCGTAAGAGATCAGCGGAGCGCACTCGGTCATTCCGTAGCCTACGCAGTAGCAGAACTTGATATCCTTGAGCACCTGCTCCACTTCGCCGTTGAGCGCAGCACCGCCGATGATCAGGTAACGCAACTTGCCGCCAAACGCCTCCATGAGCGACTGGTTGACTTTCTTGCGGATGATCAGGCGGATACCCGGCGTATGCCACAGCACTTTCATCAGAGGCTTGTTGATCACAGGCAGCACTTTCTTCTTGATGATCTTCTCGATCACCAGAGGCACGGTCAGGATCATGAACGGATGAACCTCGGCAAACGCCTTCATCAGCGCCGACGGG
>ONXE01000235.1 GCA_900321775.1 uncultured Bacteroidales bacterium | reverse complement strand
GATGAGACCATTCCACTTGTGGGTGATGCCAAGGGCTTCCACATCTTCATCAGCGAACCCCAGCCCGACAGTATAGTTCATCTGCCAGATGCCGATTTTCGGCGAGAAATTCAGCTCTATGCCGTATTCCTGACACTTGGGCGAGTTTCGATATTCCATAATCATCACACCGGGATGGTTGATGTCATCGTAGGCTGTCTGGAAGGAACGTATGAGATTTTGGGTATATTGATAGTACGCCTCAACATAAAACCATTTCCAATTGGATGACCATGACAATTGCTGCGTCGTTTGTGGCTGCAACAGCGGGTTGCCCGTGTCGTACTCATACTTGCTTCGGTAGTTGATAGCAGAAGACAATAGATTATAAGATGGGTTTTGACGAGCCGTGAAGAAGGAGAGTTTGTGTGTCCAGTCACCAGAGTTATACGTGACCGAGGCACGGGGAATGAACACATGGTAGTCGGGGCTCATTTCATCATCTTGCTGTCCGTTGTAGTCGTAGCGGTTGTGTTCGTTCTGCCAGCGTAGCCCGGCATTGAAGGAGAACTTGCCGAGATGGAGAGCATAGTTTGCAAAGAGCGACCACATGGCGGTCTGTTGGTGAACACTATTGTCGGCAGAGAAGCCACTTTGCGTAAAATCGCTCGTGCGGTCAACGGCAGATGCCTCCTCCCCGAAAGTCAGGTTCCCCTTTGGGACTGGTGCGGTTATGACAAGTTTCTCTGCAATAAGCTGGTTCTCCGTGTTAGTCTGGCTGCTGACGGTCGTGGAACCTTCCGTGCCGCCGCTCATGTCGGAAACACTATGAGCATTATAGAAATCGGTACTGAAGTCAAGCTTCCATTTGCCCACCTCGCCAACATAGTAGGCATTTACGGTGTGTGTCATCCGGGGCTTCCCCAGAGTTGTCGTCACACTATGTCCGCCATCGACAAGCGTGCCGTCCTGCCACACCTGCTCGTCGAAGGTGCGCTGGGTCTTGAAATCACCGATATAGTTGTTTGCAGTGTAGGTCAGGCCAATGGAGTGGTGGTCGTTAATTTCCCAGTTCCAACCGAGGTCGGCAAAGTAGTATTTCACCCGGGAGAGCCACTCGGCGGATTTCTCATAATCCCACAAGGATGAGGCCTGTAACTGGTCGTTGGAGGTGGCAGTGATGAGGCTGTTGTTATCCGTAAAGTAGCCACGGGCGAAGAAGTCCATGCCATTTCGGGTGCGATAATTCAGCGAAACATTGGCACTCTCATAGTGTTCTTGTCCTTGACGGTATGCTGCGGAGAAATTGCCGCTCCATCCTTCTCCCGCCTTACGGACTGTCCTGAGCTTACACGCAAGCGGTCAAGTTCTTCCTCGTCACGCACTTTCTTGTTGTTGATGTAGATTTCCGGTTTGCCATGACCGGCTATCTCGCCGTTGCTCATCATCAGAGGCAGGTGGGTCAGCATCTCAGTGACTGAACCGAATTGTTTTAATGGTGTGCCCTGCACATTAGCGACAAGCGAGCCATTCTTGCTTTGAACAAGTTGCGGTCGCTCAGCGGTGACGGTCGTTCCTTGCAGTTCAAAAGATTCCGGTTCCATCCGTATCGTTCCCGCATACTCCGTTTCGCACAGCATCCAGTGCTCTTTGTAACCAATCAACGAAATTTTGGCAAGAACCGGCATCATCTCCACCGGAATCACAAATATCCCGCTGTCATTGCTGACACCTCCATTAAGGAAGGTCGAATCCTGCGGCGTGTATAGCGCGACTGTAGCATACACGACCGGCTCCCCGGTCTCGTCAACCAGTCGGCCCCGCAGATGGCTGGTTATCAGGGAATCCGCAACAGAAACTCGCATAGGATAGAACCCGACCACCTGGCGCACGGCATCCGGAACGGTCTGATTCTGAATGCTGGTCGATACGCGAAAGTCCTCCAGTTCGTTGTAGATGAAGTTCACATCGTACCTTGAAGTGGCATCGTTCAATGTGCGCAATACCTCCGAAAGCGATACATCATTAAAGGTTTGGCTGATGGTTTGCGCCTCTGCCTGAATTAGGGACAGGCCGAGAACCATAAGGGCAAATAACTTTTTCATAGCCTACTCCACAATTATGTTCCGTCCGTCCCGCTTCACGTTCAGGCGTTCAAACTGATTCAACTTATCAATTACCTTATCAATGGACTCCTGCGGATTCCAAGTGAAGAATAGCCGGAGTTCCTTGGCTTCTTCTGAGAGGAAGCGGACATCCATGCCGTAGTGTTCGGCGATTTCAGGCAGCATCTTCTCCAGAGGTACATTGTCAAAGGTCCTGGGCTGCAACTGCACTGTGTCAACTGCTTCAACGGGTATCTTGACCTGGCGTACTGTGGCCGGCTTACTATTCGTGGCGGCAGGTTGCTCCTTCCGGATTTCATTCCTATGCCGTATTTGAATGATGGCCGCGTAGG
>ONXE01000238.1 GCA_900321775.1 uncultured Bacteroidales bacterium | reverse complement strand
CAAAAGGATTTCGATTATTTTGCAAAAAAGTTGAAAAATTATTTGGTGAACCCAAAATATGTTTCTACAATTGCAGCAAGAGAACTCGGCAAGTCTTTTTGAAAAGTCTTATATAATTAGGCATATAGTGACTTATACGTTTTCGGAGGGTGAGCGATGACTTTCGCAAGAAGATTCTCGAATATACCCCGTTTCATAATGTGTCTGTTGTACCGGCGGCACTGGTCTTGGTCTTGCTATCGTCAAGAATGCCGTAACCGCACACGGCGGCACGGTGTCGGCGTTTCCTACTCCCGGCGGCGGGCTGACAGTGAGGTTTACGCTTCAGGGGTAATGCTGTTTTTTCCTAATAATATTCTATAACGGTATTACAACATCGTTTCGCTGATATTGCAATCTCATGACATTCTAATGTTGTAATAATCATGTATTATCCCTGTAATACGTCTGTAACATCCTATCCATACTTTTGCAGCGTCAACAGAGAGCAAACCATATCCTTGTTGACGCTGTATTATGAACAAAGAAAAAGCAGAAAAAATCATCAAGATTGTCAATTGGGTGAGATTCATCATCCTAGTAGTGATCCTGACATTTGTATTTGTCGGGCTCTCTAAGGCGCAAACTATCACTGCGTACGCGCAGGATACCAAGACAAAGGAGCCGAAAGGCAAAGCGATTGTGCAGGTGTTCGGAAATTTCCACACGGGCTTCGGCTCGGAGAACGACAATCGGGGCTTTGAATTAGACAGAAGTTACCTGGGTTATGAATACAGGCTCGGAAGCGGACTGTCGGTCAAGGGTGTATTAGACATCGGCAAGTCGGCCGATGTGAGCGACTTCCAACGCATTGCTTCAGGAGAAGTTCTGGGGCTATCGCTACATCTGGAAGTCTTTCCAGGACGAGTACAAGTTCGGCAGCAGTGCCGATTTGGGTCTCTCGGCAGCCTATCGGATTGCCGACTGGATTTCGGCCGATGCCATTGTGGTGAACGGCGAGGGTTATAAGAAGATTCAGGCAGGGGACGGTCTGAACTACGGCTTGGGCGTGACGCTCACTCCGGTAAAGGGTTTCCAGATACGTCTGTATGGCGGTCTTAATGAAAGAGGAGAAAAGGGTGGCAAAGCTATCAAGAACATGGCTGCATTTATGGGCTATAAGCATGAGAAGTTCACCATCGGAGCAGAGTACAACTACATGATGAACGCATCACATAAAGAAAATGCCGACCAAAACGGCTATTCAGTCTTTGCCTCTGTAAATCTTCCCAAGAAAGTCTCGTTATATGCACGATTCGATGATTTGTACTCAAAGAATGATTGGAACATTGCTAAAGATGAATCTACAGTAATACTTGGTGCACAGTTCAAACTCGGCAAGTATGTAAAGATTGCTCCTAATTTCAGAACGGCAATGCCTAAAGCCGATGGCGCAGAGAGCAAATACTCGGCATACGTAAATTGTTACTTTGGTATCTGACAAACATTTAAATAATTAGTATCATTATGAAAAAGATTTTCTCGTCAATTATGACATTGACAATTGCCATAACAATGGCATCGTGT
Source organism: uncultured Bacteroidales bacterium (assembly GCA_900321775.1). Taxonomy (GTDB): domain Bacteria; phylum Bacteroidota; class Bacteroidia; order Bacteroidales; family Paludibacteraceae; genus Colicola. Next base: position 2,039 of record ONXE01000238.1, on the reverse strand, counting down.
GGCGGTAACGCCAAAAATGGTGTTCGTGAGGCTCAAGAACTTTCGGGAGCAGGTGCAACATTCCCTCTTCCTTTTTACAATGTGGTTTTTGAGAATTTTGCTCAGGTAAATGGTGATATAGTTGCGTACGGTGGTGTCGGCTCGGGCGGTGGCGTTCGCAACTTGCGCGACAAGGTTGTGGATTTTGCTGGCAGTGACGCTTTCCTCACCGATAAAGAGATGGCAGAAATGGCGCCTGTAGTTCACGTCCCAACTTGTATGGGTGCCGTAGTTGTAGCCTATAATTTGGACGGCGTAAAGGAATTGAAACTTACAGGTGAGGTCGTTGCAGACATCTTCGCAGGCAAGATTAAGATGTGGAACGATGAGCGTCTGACCGCTCTTAATCCTGATGTGACGCTCCCAGCCGAGGCCATCATCCCCGTCAAGTCGGTGAACTTTCCTTCGGGACAGGCCGCTAAGGGTAATCCCGGTGTTGCAGGCGTCATCTCACAAACCAAAAACTCTATCGGTTATGTAGGTTCGGAGTACGCATTTGCACAGAAGATTCCCTATGCCATCATTCAGAACGCGAGAGGTGAATTTGTGTTGCCGACGGCTGAATCTATTTCAGCAGCCGCAGCGGGCACAATTCCAGCCGACACCCGTACGTCAATCACCAATGCAGATGCTGCCGGTGCTTATCCTATCTCAACATTCACTTGGATGATTATATACAAGGAGCAGAACTACTCTGGCCGTAGTAAGGAGCAGGCTGAGGCTACACTCGATTTGTTGCAGTATGTTCTCTCTGATGAGGTACAGGACATCACCACGGAAGTTCACTACGCCCCGCTTCCAGCGAAGGCAAAAGAATTAAGTATGAAAAACTTGAAGACCGTAACATACAACGGAGTTGCGATACTACAGATAGTGTGCGGGGGCGTTGTTTACGCCCTCGTCACTGACGCATACGATGCTTTTGAACATTTCGGATTTCTGAACTTCCTTACCTCTTCGCAGTGGAGTTATACCGCAGGTAATGAACAATACGGAGCGTTGCCATTCATTACAGGCACACTGATGACAGCCTTGCTGGCTCTTGTCTTTTGCATTCCCTTTTCACTGCCCGTTGCACTTTTCGTGGGCGAGTATTTCAAGGGGACAAAGGTTGCATCGGTGCTGAGTACCGTAACCGACTTGTTGGCGGGTATTCCGTCAATTATATATGGCCTGTGGGGCTTCTACACTTTACGGCCAATCCTTATGGCACTTAATATCTCGCCACAAGGTTCAGGCGTACTGACCGCATCTCTTGTTTTGGCGATAATGATTATTCCTTACGTGGCGTCGCTTAGTGCCGAATTTATCAAGATGGTGCCAAACGACTTAAAAGAAGGAGCATATAGCCTGGGAGCGACCCGAGCCGAGGTGATAAGAAAAATCATTTTCCCTGTAGCCGGTTCTGGCATGTTCTCTTCGTATGTATTGGCTATAGGCCGAGCGTTAGGTGAAACAATGACCGTTACAATGCTTATCGGAAATACCAATAATATTCCCAATTCCATACAATCTACGGGAAATTCCATGGCTTCAATCATTGCCAATCAGTTTGGCGAGGCAGACGATTTGCGCCTGTCATCTTTGATTGCCATAGGATTGGTATTGTTTCTAATTACCGCTCTTATCAATATAATAGGTAAAATTATGATTAAACGCGCAAGAATAGTCTGATTATGAATAGATTGAAAATAAAACATCGTTTGGCAAAAGACAAGTTGATGCTTTGGGGCATTTGCCTGTTGGCAGCACTTACTGCCGTTCCGTTGCTTGCCATTTTGGGAGAAGTATTGTTGCGTGGCTACCATCAACTCTCTTGGGCGTTCTTTACAGAGCCGACACCAACAGCGTACAAGGCAATGAAGGCTATCGAAGCGGGCGAACCCATACCCGGAGGCATAGCAAATGGTATAGTCGGAACAATGATTATGCTTGGCATGGCTGTAATTGTTGCCGTTCCGTTGGGCATTCTTTGTGGAGCATTTTTGGCAGAGAATAGT
>ONXE01000240.1:1949-3430 GCA_900321775.1 uncultured Bacteroidales bacterium | reverse complement strand
CGCCGGTGTGGTGCGTGCCGGTGACAGTAGTAAGTCCTTCAAGTTTGAGTTTGTCAACCGTCTGACCGAAACTGCTGTTGTACGCGCGTGAACCGAAAATATAGAACACGTACGCTTTGTTAGGATTCAGACCGTTGAACTTCATTTGTGCTGTCTTGTTGTTTACAAAGAAGTAGTCGCCGGCAACCGACTTCTGCCCGAACACGCCAAGTAAAGCCGAATATGTTTCTGCGGTGTTACCACCGTTTTTGTAACCGTTGCGCTGGAAGGCGGTAGTGATAGTTACGTTTGCACCGTTGTTGACCGCCGAGCCGTCGCGATAGGTCAGAGCAACCGGAGCAGCCGTTACAGCGTTATCGTAAATGTTCACCCAATAGATGCCATTGCCGTCGGGAGCGGCAGTTGTCTCGCCATTCGTTCCGTCAGAGTGACCGCAGTCGATAAAAATCTCAGCTTCGGGCACATGCAGTTCTGTCAACTCCTCCATACGCATACAACTGATGGGGAAGTAGGGTTGCGATTTGGCATAATGGCGATGCACAGTCAGTCGTATCGTACCATTATCAGCAGGTAACATAACCGGCGTGAGCCATACGTTAGATGTGTTACCGTTCTCTCCCTTGGCGCCTATTCCTCCTCCGGCAGCCTGCAGATTACCTTGTATCGCCCATTTGCCGCGGAACGTATAATCGCTGATACGTGCGTCATCCGCATCATTGCCTGTGCGGCTGGCGAAGACCTTGAAGCGATAGCCCTTCTGCGGGTCGAGTCCGCTGAAGATCATCGAGCAGTGCTCGCTGTTGGAAGCGAACAGGTAGTCGGAAGTCGCGCTGGCTACAGCGAGGTCACCGAGCAGTTCGGCATCGGGTTCAAGCAGTCCTTTGCCACCACTCATTCCGTTGGCAGTGAACTTGGTGTCGGCGAGTTGCACCTTGATATCAGTAGCAGCATTGGCAGCATCTACAACCGAGTAGATGTAATCCTGCGAAGGTTTGTTGTTGGTAACCTCTTTGTCGCCAATGTTGTTCCAATAATGGCCATTGCCATCCGGCGAAGTGGTGACAACACCTCGTGTGCCGCCATCCATACCAAAGTCGAAGTAGAACGTGCGGGTAACAAGTCGAAGTAGAACGTGCGGGTAACGGTTTCTGCATACGAGAAACTGAGCAGGCAAACAGCTGCAAAGAGAAGAGGTAAACGTTTCATAGTAAAAAATTTTATTGTAAATACTTTGAAATCATGGGAGGTAATCGGCCTCCCATGACCTGAATGATTGCTTATTGTGCAATACCTGCAGCGTTGAAACGAACGCCGTTGTTCTCAATGATAACCTGACCGTTCTCTATGCGCTTGATAGACTTGGCATTGAGTTGGATAGTCTGTACTGCAGAACCTTCGGTAGCGATGGTGAGTGTAGCAGCCACGTTGTCGTAGTCAACCACGAGGGTGATAGTTACGTCCTGATAAACAGCTTCGGGATC
>ONXE01000240.1:0-1932 GCA_900321775.1 uncultured Bacteroidales bacterium | reverse complement strand
GCACCGAACTCAACAGCCCATTGGCCATAAACAACCTTGAACTCACCGGCAAACTCAGCGAGTAGAAGTTCGTAGGTATTAGCCTGACCGTCAACGGGAGTCATCTTGGCAGCATCGTTACATGCCCATGTTGCTCCCTGCCATGAACCGGGTACGAACCAGTCGGCCTGCATCTTGTTGAACGTACCGCTAACCAGTGTGAGAACGAAGTCATCGCCACTCTTTGTGAGGGTAAGCACAGCATCCTTGTAACCACCGAAGGGGTTAGCCAGCGAAAGATTGTCAGGTTCACCCTGGTCACCCTTAGCTCCGAGTATGTACGGCTCGCCCAGAGCAAGACCGCCACCGGTCTCCCAGTTGGTTGCCCACTGGTTGTCCCATGCATGATCCTGAATAATCTTGAATGTACCGCTCAGGTCAGCTACAGTAACGGTCAGCACACCGTTGATCTCCTCAAACGAAGGAGCACCGTTATTGTCCCAGCCATTAAATGCACCAACGATTTGATAGGTTTTCGGAGCTGCGCTGTGGTCATACAATGTACCAGCCACGAAGGAGATTACCAGATGGTCAGGATCAGTTGCGTCAAGTGTCAGCTTGGCATCTTTGTAACGCCAGTCGCCCTCTTGCGGGAAAAGAATGCTGGCATTAGCCGGAGCGTCTTTCTCACCCTCGGAGTCGTCACACTTAACGAGGTTGTACGAGCCGTTCAGAGCCACGCCTTCGCCGGCGACTGCTGCACCGTGCTGCGGGTGCCAAGCACCATTCTCAGCGATCTTGAACTCGCCATAGATGGCTGCACCGGCAAAATAGTAGTCGGTTGCGTTGATAGCCATTGCTGCCATCAGCGCCATTGCAAAAGTAAATAACTTTTTCATGATTGTTTGTTTTTGGGTTAATTGTACAATTAATATTTCGATTTCTCGAAATTTGGCTATAAATGTTTCCTATTATTTGGGTATAACACAAGTCGTCACACTTCTTCCCGGCAGGGTTAGAGCAAAGAACTTGTCGCCAGTCTCGATTTGCATCTGTATGCCGTCGCTATTCTCGTTCATCAGCACAACGCCATACGTACCATCCGAATTCTCGGCTGCACATACGGTAACGTTGGTTGGCAAGTAGCCCTTAGTACCGATACGCGTTGAGCCTGTCTTGAACGCCTTGCTCAGGTGACCGATAGCATAGTAGTGGCTGCGTTTGGTAAGCGTGGTATAATCCTTGCTTGACACATCCACTGCGCCGAAACACGTATTGCAGGCACCGGCTCCGCCATGAGGTCCGCGGTTGTCATCCAGCATAAAGTTCCAAACAATAACCGCCTTGCACCAACGTGTAACCGTAGCCAGGCATGTATTTTTCATCTCGCTCATGAGCGAAGAACTCATGTCGTCACCACCGTTCCATGTACCGATGGAGGCCTCCGTGAAATACAGATTCTTGTCAGGTGCCGCTTTATGAATCTGCTCGAGTTCAGCAGGCGAGCCACCGTAGTTGTGATAGGCGGCACCATCGATATACATAGCGGCCTCGGAATCATTATATATCTTGAGCGGATAATCGTTTTGATCCTCTTTGTTATCGTAATTGTAATTGTGGTCAAATACAATAATCTTGGTTTTGGTGTTCGTAGCCACGAAGGTAGGACCAAGAGCGGTCTTGACAAAGTCACGTTCCTGCTGCCAAGGCATATACAGAGACATCGAGTTCCCCCAGTTGAGCGGCTCATTCTCAACCGTAACGCTCTCAATATGTATGCCTTCCCGTTCAAACGCCTGAATCCAATAAACAAAGTACATGGCATAATCCTGATAGTAGTCGGGATTAAGGTAACCACCTACCCAGGAGTTGTAAGGATTCTTTTTATCCACATCATCCACTTTCATCCAACGCGGGCAGGACCAGGGTGTACCCATAACTTTGAGGTCAGGA
>ONXE01000241.1 GCA_900321775.1 uncultured Bacteroidales bacterium | reverse complement strand
GGCTCAGGCTGTTTGCAACCCGCCAGGGCCGCTGCAGCCAAAACACCAAGCAAAAAATAACGTGTTTTCATAAGCAGTAATTATAATAGTTTATCCCCCACTCCGCCCCTGAATCAGGAGCAGAGCGAGGGTAGTGAAAAAGTTATTATTATTTTGCAAGCAGCGGAAGAACTTCTTCGTCGAGAATCTCCTCCAACTCACTCACTTTGTCGATGGCGGCCTTCACTTGCGGGTTGTTCTGCGCTGTTGTCTCGAAGTTCTGAATGGCATTGATGGCAGCAATAGCCTCGTCAATGGTCTTCAGCACTTTCGTGTTCAGTTCTGCGTTCTGTTTCTTCACATAGTCGGCCACGCAGTCATCGCCACTCTTCGCTCCGGCATACGCGTGCTGGATAGAGATGATGTTGTCCACAAAATCGGTAGTGGATGTACGGCTGTAAGGCGATTCCAGATACTCGCTGTCACCGCCGTTGTCGCTGCCACGGTAGGGGTTACCCAACTTCAGGTCGGCCACTTCGCCTGCTATATCCACACAACCGGCTACAATCTGCTCGGCCACAGCCTGATAGGTCTTCCACGAAGGGTGACTGGCGTTGATGAACCACTCGCCGTAGTTCTCGCCATAACTCATCGACTCACCCTCTTCATCGGTAATGAGCGCCTCTTTCTCTGCACTCACGCCACCGGCCCAGCAGTCCTCCAGAAGAATAGCCTGTTGTACCAGGTCTTCCACAATACCTACCAGATAGATAGCCTCCGCTTTCGTCAGGTTGCAGGCATGCGGCCGTCCCTCTTCGAAAAGCAGGTATTCGGCTGCATGGAATCCCTTCAGGGCATATCCCAGTTTGTCACCTACGTAAGCGCCGCCTTCTTCCTCAATCTGCTGCATCTGCGCTTCATTGGCAAGCAGGGCATTCATGGCGTTGTAGTCCAACGGCCATGAGTCGATATGCGGGTCGATACTATGTTTCTCAGCAGGACCATACAAAAATGCCTCGCTCTGCTCCCAGTAGTGACGCATCTCACGCCAGTGTTCCCCGGCTTGTTTCATTCATAACCGGCTTCCTTCTCTACAGCCTCTTCGATACGCTGAACATCGTCCAACAGCAGAAGACCGGCATCGCCCATAGCACTATAGGTCGCAATGACCGTGTTATTCACATACGGAGGCACCACTTTCTTCAGAGCGGCCTCCTTGTCTGAGGTGGTAACGTTGTGGTCGCCGCAAGCAACCATTGTCATGCCGCACACGGCGGCAACGAACACGTAAACAATCTTTCTCATTTTATCATCATTTAGTTATTAATGTCTGAACAAACCCGCATACGTTATGCCTACGGACAACTGCGGCTCGTCGTTGTACAACTTGCCCACACTCCCGTCTGCGCGCACGCCGTTATTAAGGATGCCGTAGGCAAACTCGGCTTTTATGGCCACTTCGCGCAGCGGGTAGTAGTTGATACCTACCGCCAGGCGCTGACGCCCGCACCAGGCATACGTGTAGTCTTTCTTGCCCTCCGGATTACGGAACATCGAGTCATAGTAGTCGTAACGCCCGAATAGGTAAAAACGTTGGTTGTTGTTCTGCAACGTCGGGTTGAGCGAGAAGAAATCATAGCCTATCTCCACTCCCGTGGCAATAGCATCACTGCCCACCCATTGTTTGCTGGACACGCTGCCTTTACGCATACCTATATTATATTGCGTGATAGCCTGCGCGTCAGTCAAATGACCGTACGTCACAGCCCCACGGAGGATTACGTTGTGGTCGTTGTAGCAGAAATCAAAACTGCCCACACTCACCGTTCCACGCACGTCCTTATAAGCGCTGTTATCTATCTCCTTGCTGCTGAGGCTCAAGGTGTTGCGGAACGAATTTCCCAAATATCCGCTCAGCGAAAGCCTTAGTCCCCGTACGCCTGTATAATCCACTCTCGCGGCTCCGGCCAAAGCATTTCCCAACTTGAACTCATACGGACTGCCCGCACCCTTCTTCACCCAGTTCTTACGGCCGAAACGGTCCGAGTCCAAGCCCGGCAAAAACATTGCCTGATAGTGCAGACCAAAAGGCGTCTTGCCCATGAAAGTGAGGGCCACTTCGTGCCACGTACAAGGCAAAATCGTAAACTCTCCTTCGGGACGGTACACGCCGAAATACTGATTCGGCTCGTG